>CAXTUT010000048.1:0-12514 GCA_964247465.1 uncultured Caulobacteraceae bacterium
AGAAGTTGGGCTGGCTGTCGGGGCTGGTCAGCTGCAGCACCTTCAGCCCGTTCTTGCCGTCGGCGACGTAGGCGAACAGCGAGGCGTTGGTGGAGCCGATCACCACGTCGCGCGCGTCGTTGAGCTGTCCGTTGAAGGTGACGCGCTGGTAAAGCCTGGGGTGCTCAGCCTTCTCAATGTCCAGGATCACCAGACCGTCATGGCCCGCGGCGACGTAGGCGTAGGTGCGGGCCAGATAGACCTTACGCGCGTCGGCGAGCGCGAAGGTGGCGTCGGGCAGAAGCACCGGCTTGAGCATGTGGGTGACGTCAAGAACCTGCACGCCAGCCGCGTCGGTGACGAAGAGGTAGCGGAACTGGATGGCGCTGGCCCTCACGTCCTTCAGCGGCACGATGGCGGCGAGCTTGGGATGCAGGGGATCGTCCAGGTCCACCACCACCAGGCCGGCGTCGGCGGCGATATAGGCGATGTGGCCGGCCAGGGTGACGTGGCGCGCGCCCTTCAGGACGCCGTTCGGGTTCCAGGTCACCGCCCGGTGCAGGAAGTTGTTCTGGGGATCGCGGTCGTTCAGCGTGTCCACATTCACCAGGATCAGACCCTCCACCGCGTCGGTGACCGCGGCGTAGCTGTAGATCGGGTGAAAGGCCTGCTCCTGGTTCATCGCCCGCATGGCCGGCGTGTTGCGTTGGGGTGCGATGGGCTGGTTGGTCGGCAGCGCCACGCAGGTGGCGTTCTTCGTGGCCACATGCGTGTTCTGGCCGAACGGCGAGTCCGGCGCGCTGATGATGCGCTCAGACGTGTCCTTGTTGCCGATGCTGGCCACGTCATAGACCTTGATCCCTTCGCGGCCGGCGGCGGCGAACAGGTACTCGCCGCGGAGCTGGACGCAGTTCACCGCGCCCCCGGCCGGCTCGGAGGGGTTTGCGATTTCCTCCTGCATGGAGGTTTCGCCCGACGACAGAAGGTGCTTGGGATCGAACGGCGCCCCACGCGTCCAGTCGATCAGCTCGCGATGGTTCCGCTCGACGTGGAGCTTGTAGTAGTCGGGATAGGCGTACTTCTGCAGATAGGAGCCGAACACCGCTTGCGGCTCGCCGTATTCTGTGACCCGCACGGCCTCAACGGCGTGGTCTTCACCGACCCAGGCGTGCATGCCGACCAAGTTGACGGTGTTGGTGCCGAGCAACAGCAGCTGGCTCATGATGGCGTTGTTGTCGCCATCCTTGGAGATATGGCAGTCGCTGCAGGTCTTGGTCTCCACCCGCCGCTCGGTATGCGGATAGTGCGGCGCGAAGGCCTGGGAGGAGAAGCCGATGGCGCTGATCGGCGGCTGCTGCACATAGATGTGGTCGCGATTTATATTTGTGGACGACAGGATCAGCGCCGAGGACGACCGGATCGGCGCCACCTCATGGCCCTTGGTGGTCATGTGCACGCCGAGCTGGAACATGTCGTCGCGCGCCACCTCCGGATTGTAGGTAGCGAAGTTGCGCGTCTCCTCGCCCTCGTAGTGATGGCTTGTCGTCTTCCAGTTGGCCTCGATCGGCAGGTGGCAGCCCGCGCAGGACGTGGTCCACGACAGGTGGCAGGCGTAGCAGGCCATGTTCTCGTCGCCGTGCGCGCGCTCCGACTTCATCACGTCGAGCCCCCAGCGGTAGTCGTTGGGGCCGTCGCCGATCTTGCTCATCAGCTTCGCGCGCGCGGCCTTGACGTTGTACTTGGGGCTGGTGGGATCGACGCTGTCCTTCACGAGCGACATCTCCCATTGCAGCTTGGGATCGACGATGGAGCGCTGGATCAGGACGCGGCGCCCGTCCTTCTCGATCCATTCGAACCGGCGCTGGCCGTCCGGATTGCGCAGAGCGCTGAGGTCGTCACCCGCCGGGCGGGCGTCGACGTTGGAGGTGCGCAGCGTGGGATAGGCGTCCACAGTGCCGTGGCAGTCCTTGCAGCCGATCTCAACGGCGTTGGCGACTTCGCCCTGCATCATGCCGTTGCCGTGGCTGTCCTGGGCGAAATGGCAGTCGGCGCACTGCATGCCGACCTCGGCGTGCACCGACATCATGTGCACCGCCTTGCCGACGTTGACGCCCACCGGCTCGAACTTCGGATCGCCAGGGCGGCGCCACTTCTGCGGATCGTCCGGCGAGATGATCTTGCCGTCCTTGTCGAGCAGGTTGCCCTTGCGGTCGCGCTTGTAGATGCCGCGGAAGTTCCAGCCGTGGCCGTGATAGTCGGCGAACTGGGTCTCTTTAAGCGTCGGATTTAGGTCGACGTCGTTCTTCAGGAAGTTGACGTCGCCCCACTTGCCGCGCACCGCGGCGCCTTCGGGGTTGCGATCCAGGATCGCGCGCTGTTCGGCGATGGTGGGGTACTTCTGAGCTTTCGGCCACATGGCCGGCGCGTCCACCTCGTAATCCCACATGGTGTAGCCGAGATAGCTGTTCAGGAAGCTGTTCGGCTGGTGCATGTGGCAGCTCATGCAGGTCGAGGTCGGGATGGAGCGCGTGAACACGTGCTTCAGCGGGTGGCCGGACTCGCCGTGCGGAATCGTCGGATCGACCGACTGGGACATGCCGTCGTTGCCGTATTGGGCGTAGACGAGGCTGTGCCGCGGCTCGCGGTCGTTGGCGTAGATCACGTGGCACGCGCCGCAGCCGGAGGTGCGATAGTCGCCGGGCTGGTCGTTGGTGCCCAGGAACCACATCAACGGGTCGTTCAGGCGCGTCTTGTGGATGTTCAGCAGCGGGATGGCGACGCGCAGGCCGGTGCCCAGCCCGCGGTTCGACTGCCGAATTTCCGGGCGGCCCGGCTCCTCCAGTTTCTGCAGCTCACCGTTGGAGTCGGGGTTGCCGATCTCGGGGAACTGGGTGCCGATGGTGCGGCCGCCGCGCTCGAACACGCGAAAGATGTCGGCCGGCGGCGTCACCTGCCACGTGGGGAAGGGCGTCAGCGCGGGCAGGTCGCCCCGCGCCGCCTGCTTGGGCGTCACCGTGCCGATGGGCGCCCCGGGCGACAGGATCTTCGCCGGCTGACCATCCTTCGTATAGGCCTCCCCCAGCACGTAGTTCTTGTAGGGCAGGATGCCGTTGTTGTAGCTCGCGCCGCCCAACAGCATGGCGCCGGTGGCCATGATCGAGCGCTCGCCTGCGTGCACGGTGTCCAGGTGACAGGCGCCGCACGCGTCACGCGCGGCGCGGTAGTCCGACGGGTTCTTGAAGCGGACGAACTCGGGGCTTTCCTTGTTCAGGAGCGCATAGGACTCCTTGGGGTTGGCCGAGCTCGGATAGCCCCAGGTTTTGGGGTAGAGCGGCAGCACATGGGCTTGGTCGCGCAAGGCCGCATACGCTTTGGATTTGGGATCGGCGCCCTTGCCGACGTGGATCGACGCGTCGCCGCCGTGGCAGTCGGTGCAGCCGAGCACCACATTGGCCTGCGGGTGCATGGTCATGCTGTCCACCTGAGTGTGGCAGCTCATGCAGCCGGCGCTTTTCGCGTCGGCCTGGGCCTGGGTCTGGCTTCGCGGCGCCGGCGGAGCGTGTACGCGGCTGTAGTCGGCCAGGCGCGCGACTTCGGGCGTCTCCGCCTCCTCGGAGCGCGCATCGAGCGAGCCCGCTCCGAACAGCTGCAGGGCGAGCATCAAACCGACGACCAGCGCCAAAACGCGGCTTGGCGAGCGTACGCCCCGCCCCGTCCGCCGGCCCAAGTTGTTGACCACCCGCTCCAACCTTTGTTCCCCTCTAGTAGGTCAGTACAGTGTTGAGCAGCACGGAGTAATAGGCGTTGCGCCGGTCGGAGTTGGCGAACAGCGCCTGGAAGCCGGCGCCCGGAATGAGCGCTGCGGCGGACAGCCGCAGAACGATGTTCTGGGTGAACCACGGGCGGTAGACGGTGGCGGCCGAGACATCCCAGCCGATGTCGTCGCCGATCTCGCCCTGGTGCCGGAAGAACTCCAGCGAACTGGTGTCGGCGAAGTCCAGGTGGTTGACGTTGGCCGACACCCGCCACTCGGGCCGGATGTCGGCATCCGCGCCGACGCCCAGCAGCGCCAGCCCGGGATTGATGAAGTTTGACTGTCCCTCGTCCTTGGAGGTGCGCAGGTCCGGCAGCAGGCCGTTCCTGCCGACCAAGCTCACCGCCTGGCCGCCGCCGATGAAGGGGATGGCTTGGCGAATCCAGTAGCTGGTGTCGGCGCCGGCGAACTCCGGGTTCTCCTCGATGGCGTCGAAACCGCCTTCGTGGTTGTCGTTCGCCTTGCCGTCGCCGCTGGCGTACAGGGCGGAGCCCCGCACGCGGATGAAGCTGAAGTCCACCGAGGGCTCGGCCGCCAGGAAGAAGGCCGAGATGTCGCCAGCGTGGCCGGTGATCTGGTTGTCCCTGTCCTGGCCGCCGGCGTAGTAGCCAGAGACGGTCAAGTTGAGCCGGCCGAATCGCCCGTCGCCGTTGTAGCCCAGATAGACCACGTCGTAGTCGCGGCCCTTGCCGTCGCCCAGCAGGGCCGGGCGGATCGGGAAGCCGTTGGTGTCGTAGGCGTTCTCGCTTCCCTCGCGGTTCATGTTGTAGATCGCGGTCACCTGGCTGGTGAAGCCGGGCCGCGGCAGGTCCTGGCGATAGAGATTGGCGACGAAGACGTAGTCCTTGCGCGGGTCGGTGATGTCGTTGAGGCCCGAGTTTGTGTCCTTTTCCAGCCGGTCGAAGACGGCGAGGTTGTACTGCCAGCGATTGCCGTCGCGGTCGCCGAACAGGCGCACCCCCGGCTGATCGTCCTGGAACAGGAAGCCGCGGAAGTCGGCGTTGAAGGGCTGGATGCCGACACGCAGGCTGTCGAAGTCGTAGCGGTCCGACACGTTGCGCAGGTGCTTCTCGACGAAGGCCTCCTGCACGCCCACGAAGCCGTCCAAGCGCGTGTCGCCCGCCGTCGATTTAATGTTGAGGACCTGCAGCTCGGGGCTGGTGGCGTAGTTGATGTTGAAGCCGAGCGTGATCTTGAAGTCGAGCTCCTGCGGCTTGAAGGCGGTCGAGCCGCGCACGAACTCCGCGCTCGCCAGCCAGGTCTGGCTGAACAGCAGCGAGTCGGACTTGCCGAAGGGGTCATCCTCGCCGGCGCGGTTGCTGGTCGCCACCCCCGTCGGCACCGGGAAGGAGCGGGGCTCCAGCACGGTGTCGGACACCAGCCCCGCGATGAAGAACCAGTCATGCGTGCCGAAGATCGGGATGTCGCCCTTCAGGATGTTCTGGTTGTAGGGATCGATCAGGCGCGGATGCACGAGGCCGAGCGTGGCGGCCAGCCGCCAACGGTCGCTGACGGGCGGCGTACAGGGCGAGGTGTCGGGTTGGCCGGCCAGTTCGGGCACGCAGCCGTAGAGGTCCTGCAGCTGGATCGGGATGACCGCATTAGGGTCGATCGCCACCGCGGGCGCCTCCTCCGCCGCGCGGCCGGGGCGGTGGCGCTCCAGCTCCGGGTCTGCGGGGACAGGCGCGAGCGGGTCGTCGCTGACGCCGTTCGGCGGGGCGGTCGCCACCGGCGCCGTCTGAGCCGCTATGGAGCTTGCGGCCGGCTGAGCCGAAGCGGTTTGGATCGCAGCCGTCTGGACAGCCGACGTCTGAAGCGCCGCCATCGGCGCGGCTGACGTCTGGGCGTGCGCCGGCCCTACCGCCCACGCGCCGCCCATCGTCAGGGCCAAGGCGAGACTAGATGCCCTGGCAGACATTCTGGGCGTTCGAGTCGAGATACGGCGTAACCGGACAGCTCACGTAACGCAGCCGCACGCTGGAGCCCGGCGCCACGATCTGGTCGGCGCGGATCGCCGCCGGCGCATTGGCCAATGCGCCTGTCTGGGTTCCCGCTTGATAGGCCCCGAGAAAGGCGATGAGGTCGTCCTGGTCGACGCCGTCACCGGAGATGCCGAGCGCGCCGATGAGCGTCGAACCGCGGTAGATCGGCACGCCGCCGGGGAAGATCTGCAATCCGTTCTGCAGCCGGTTCTTGGCCGTGGCGCCGGCGACGTTGGGCAGGAAGGTGCAGCGGGGCGGCGTGTCGACGCTGACCGCGCCGGTGGAGTAGGCCACCGTCTGGACGACGTTCTGCCGGATCAGCGCGCTTTGAAGTCCGGTGGCGAAGGGACTCCAGTTGTTGATCGGGTAGGAGAGCGGACCGTTCGGGGTCCCGTCCTGGCCGTCGGGGAAGTAGGGCCGTGAAAGGTCGCCGATGCTCCGGTCGGCATAGGCGGTGGCGCCGGTAAGCGCTGTGGGCAGTCCCAGGAAGGTGCGGAGCGCCTGAACAAAGGCGGGCACCTCGCTGTCCGCCGCGCCTGATCCCAGGGCCGGGTCCAAGGTGGCCCCGGAAAGGTCGGAGGCGGCGTGAAGGCCCGACAGAAAGGCGACCGAGCGCGCCTTCTGAACCGATACGTCCACCCCGAACAGGGTGGCGTCAGGCGCCACGATGAGGCCGAGGATGTTCCCATAGGTGTCGGTGACGGTCATCGTCACCTGGGCGCGGCTGTTCAGCGGCTGACGGATCGCCGCTCGCGCCGAACTCATCACGCTGAACGCCTGGTTCAGCAATGCGCTGACCTCGGTTGTGTTCAAGGGCGAGGCGACTTCCGCCCCATCCTGGCCGGCGATGATCGGATAGCGGTTGTTCCCCGCCCCGTCGCTCAGCACGTAGATATCGGGATTGGTGTACTCGGCCGTGGTGGCCTTGCGTACGCCCGACGCCTCGACGCCGAACACCACGCCCGCCGCCACCGTCGCTCCGGTCTCGCCGTAGTAGCCCTTGACCGTCGTCAGGGCGCCGGTCGAGGCCGGCAGGGAGGCGAAGGCTGGCGCATTGGCGGGATTGGCGACCAGCGAGCCGGTGTCCTGGTTGACGTAGCGCAGCGTCGTGCCGGCTAAGCTGATCTGGTCGGCGCGTATGGCTGCGGGCGCGGCGTAGCCGACCGAGCCCGCCACCGCGATCAGTTCTTCGTCGTCGCGGCCGCTGGTGTTGGTCACGTCGGGGTCGAAGGCGTAGGCGCCGTCTCCCTCGACGCCTATGCCGCCCACGTTCGCGCCGTTCTTGTAGAGGGGCAGCCCGCCTGGATCGGCCGCGAGACCCAGCGGCGCGCGCTTGGGTCCGATCATCGACGGGCTCGCCGCGCTGTAACGCTGCGACAGGTCGGAGCAGGGCAACTGGCTGAACTGCACCCCAAACAGCGGCCCGCTCTCCAGGCCCAAGGACTCCGGGCTCGGCGGGAAGTGCGGCTGCACGATCTCGCTGGCCGTGCGGGTGGAAAAGGCGTTGCCGGCGGAGGACAGATAGGCCCCGGTGATCGCCTTGGAGATGGCGGCCAGGTTGCTTGGGACGTCCGCGCCCTCGAGGTCGGTGTTGATCCCCGACGGGGGGCTGGGGATGTGCGTTGTCGCCGCCGCCCCGGCCATGGCGTAGACGGCGAGCACGTTGCCGACCCGGTCTGTGACCGCGATGGTCACCGGCAGCTTGCGCGCCGCCGCCTCGGCGATGGCTTGGGCTAGGATGGTCTTGACGTCAGAGACGCTGAGCGACTCGGCGGCCGGCGCGCTGTAGAGCGGCGTCGCGGTCGCCGCCACCGGCGTGGTCGACACCGCCGGCGTCGAGGAGGACGAGGAGCCGCCGCCGCAGCCGGAGGCGGCCATAACAGCGGTTCCGAGCACCGCGGCGGCCGCCAGCCGTCGAACCAGCCTGATTACGCCCGCGCGCATCATGACAGCCCCAGCCGGTTGGCGACTTGGCCGATGGCGCGCCGGAACGCCTCCTGGTCATAGCTGTTGGGGCTGGCCACGGTCTTGTACGCCGCATCGATCTCGGCCTTGGCCGGGGAGGGCGGAGGCTTGGTCGCCACTAGCGGCGCGCTTAGCGGAGCCCCGGCTGCGAGCACCGGCTGGTCGCCGGGCCTGGGCGGCGCGGGCGGCAGGGCGCGTCCGGCGTCGGCCAGGGTGCGGCTCAGGCTGTCGATGGCCATGATCGCCTGCTCGGCCGAGGCGTAGGTGGTGTAGCGCTCCGACAGCGAGCTGGAGACCACACCCTTCAGCATGGAACGCGCCAGCTCGGCGTTGAACGGCGTCCGCTCGAACGTCGCCAGCACGGCGTCTAGCGTATCGACCAGCGCTTCGCCCGCGCCGCGCACCGCGGTTCCTGACTGCAGGGCTGCGTGGAAGGCGCGGCCGCGGGCGTCCAGCATGCTGGCGAGACTGGGCGAGACTGTGCGGGTGGCCGCCACCAGCACGATCAGGTTGGCGTCGTTGAACACCGGCGTGCCTGGGCCGTCCGGGCGCCCCGGATTGGGCCGCCAATGAGAACGGAAGTCGTCGCTGTCGGAGATCAGTCGATGACAGGAGCGACAGTCGAAGAAGGTCTCTTCCGGGAAGACGCCAGCCCTGGCGTGGGGGCTCTCGAGGAAGAGCTGGAGGTCGCTGCGGAAGTCGCTGACCTGGCCTATGGCCCAGACCTTGGCGCGGTTCGGGATCGATTTGCGACGCGCATAGTCCTGATCTTCGTAGTGATGGGCCTGCAGAGCGGTGAACAGTTCCAGCTCGAACGTCAGCCTCGGATGGCCTGCGCCCATGATCCTGTGAGTGACGTACTGGTCGGATGCCGAGGCGCCGAGATGGCAGCTGTCGCAAAGTCTTGAGCGCGAAACCGGATCGTCGGTCGGGTACATGCCGTTGGCGACGTTCTGGGCGTGGGTGGCGCCGGGCGAATAGTGGGTCGCCAGCCACTTGCCGCCCGCGCCCCCATGACAGGCCTCGCAGGACACGCCGTCGGAGCGCAGCAGCTGGAGCCCCCGTTTGCCGGGCGCCGGGTCGTCGGTGTGGCAGGACAGGCATTCCTGCGCAGTGGCCGCGTCGCCGATGCCGAGCTTGCGGGCGATGTCCTGGCCGCGGGGGCCCTGCAGCGCCTTGAAAGCTTGCGAGTGCTTGCCACGTAACGTGTTCAGGTCCTGCCAGACGACGATCTCGCTGCCGCGCATGGCTGGGCCCTCGGCGATGCCCAGCGCCGACTGGCGGCCGTGGCAAGGACCGGCGCAGGTGGCCACGCCCAGGTGTTGCTGGCCGTCGAAACGGGGAAGCGGAGGCTGGGCATGAACAAAGACGGCGAAGAGGCACGCCCACGCGCCCAGGGCGACAGCCATGGCTTTCGCCGTCTGCGCCCTCCACCGCGCCATCAAGCCCCCCGGCCGCCGTCCGCGACACTCCAATCCCACCGCAGGAATCGAAGCAACGCGCCGACACTACGCAACGACAGTGCGCGCGCCAAGGCGCTATAGGTCGCAACGCAATCGCCTTCGAGGCCGGTTGTTGCAGTCGCCGAGCCGTGCAATTAATCAGCGGGGTGTTCGGGTGTCGCGACGATGTTGCGACAGCCATGGGGGAACTATCGAGATGGGCGAGACGTACGACGTCGCCATCGTCGGCTCTGGACCTGCGGGCCTGAGTTCCGCCGCGCGTGCGTCTCAGCGCGGCATGTCCCACATTCTGCTGGAGAAAACCGACCACCTCTCCGACACTATCTTCAAGTACCAGCGCGGCAAGCACATCATGGCCTCGCCCAATCAGCTGGCGCTGCGCAGCGATATGTCGTTCGAGGCCGGCAAGCGCGAGACCATCCTTGACCTTTGGACCAAGCAGAGCGAGCAGCAGAAGGTCAACGTCAGGCTGAACAGCGAGGTCGCCGCGATCACCGGCGAGCGCGGAGCCTTCGAGCTGAAGCTTTCCGACGGCGCCGTGATCCAGGCCGCCGCGGTGATCTTGGCCATAGGCACCCAGGGCAACCCCAACCGGGTGACCTTCCCAGGCGGGGATAGCCCGAATGTGCAGTATCAGCTGGACGACCCAAACGCCTATACGGACGAGAGCATCGTCGTCATGGGCGGGGGCGATGCCGGTATCGAGAATGCGCTCGGCCTCGCCAATCCCGAGCTCGGCAACTCCGTCATGCTGCTGCAGCGCGCGCCGGGGTTCGACACCGCCAAGCCTCCCAACGTGGCGTTGCTTGAGGAGGCCCGCGCCAAGGGCTGGCTCGACTTCATCACTGAAGCGTCGGCGCGCGAGCTCGCTGACGGGACGTTGCTGGTCGAAACCCGTAGCGGCGAGGTCGCGGTGCCGTGCCAGCGTCTTATTGCGCGCCTGGGCTCGGCGCCCCCGCGCCGGTTCGTCGAGACCTGCGGCGTTACGTTTACAAGCCCCGATCGCCAGGCCTTTCCCCAGCTCAGCCCTTCGTTCGAGACCAGCGTGGCGGGCGTCTACGTCATCGGCGCCCTGGCGGGATATCCGCTGATCAAGCATTGCATGAACCAGGGCTACGACGTGATCGAGCACCTCGCCGGCAACGAGGACCTCAAGCCCGCCGACGAGCCGATCCTGTTGGAGCGGCTGGGTCCACTGCCGGGCGCCGACGCCAAGGCGAAGCTCGCCTACCTGCAGGATCGCGTGGAGATCTTCGGCCAGGTCTCGCCGCTGCAGATGCGCGAGTTCATGCTCGACGCCACCGTCCACCGCTTCGCCAAAGGCCAGCGGATCATGAACCGCAACGACATGGGGACATCGCTGTTCGCCATCGTCGAAGGCGATGTGGCGGTCCAGATCGACGCCAGCAACTCCAAGATCACCATACCCATTCGAACGGGCCAGATCTTCGGCGAGATTGGGCTGATCTCGGGGCGTCGCCGCGGGGCCACGGTGAACGCCGGACCCAACGGCGCGGTCGCGGCGGAAATCCCCCGCTCCGCCGCCCTTAAGCTGCTCTCCACGGTGCCGGCGGTGAGGCGCGCCATCGACCGCATCACGGTGGAGCGGATGCTGCGCAACATCTTCGGCGCAGAGGTGCCGCACGGCCACCTCCAGGACATTCTAGAGTCCGCCCAACTAAAGACGCTGAAGGCTGGCGAGACCCTGATTCAGGAGGGCGAAACCGGTCACGACATCTTCGTCATCCGCTCGGGCAGCATGGTCGTGGAGAAGACCATCGCCGGCAAGAAGGTGTTCCTGTCCTATGTTCCGGCCGGCGCCTACGTCGGCGAGATGTCGCTGTTCGACGAGGGGCGGCGCAACGCCACCGTGCGCGCCACCGTGCGTAGCGAGGCGATCGTGCTGCCGGGCGCGCTGTTCCAGGAGTGGCTCGCCGCCGATCCGAAAGTCGCCAAGCGGGTGCAGGACCAGACGGCGGCGCGCCGAGAGGTCAACGGCTTTGTCGAGGCGCAGAAGGCCAGCTATGGGTCGGTGGTCGACATGTACACCTCAATCGCCGACTTCCTCATCGGGCAAGGTCTCGGCGAGGCTACAGACGCACTGCTGATCGACGAGAGCCTGTGCATCGGTTGCGACAACTGTGAAACGGCTTGTGCCGAGGCCCACGACGGCATCAGCCGGCTCGACCGCGAGGCGGGCCACACCTATGCGCACCTTCACGTGCCGACCTCGTGCCGCCACTGCGAAAATCCGCACTGCATGACCGACTGCCCGCCGAACGCCATCACCCGGGCGCCGGATGGAGAAGTTTTCATCGACGACACGTGCATCGGCTGCGGCAACTGCACTCGCAATTGCCCCTACGGCGTGATCCAGCTGGCTAAGACCCCGCCGAAGAAGCCGGGCCTGCTGCCCTGGCTGACGCTCGGCCTCGGCCCCGGTCCGGGCGAAGCGTCCCACGACTGGATCGACAAGCGCTTGGCCAAGAAGAAGGGCGACGTGATCAAGCACGCGGTCAAGTGCGATATGTGCAAGGGCATCAAGGGCGGCGCGGCCTGCGTGCGGGCCTGCCCGACCGGCGCCGCCATCCGCGTCTCGCCCGAAGGCTTCCTGCGCGTGGCGCACATGAGCGACAAGGCCCGCTGAGCCCATGGCGCGCACTTTATCGGCTATGGAGGGCGACCCACGTGCGCGCCATCAAAGTTTTCTGCTGTACAATGGGCAGGTCTACTTGCGCGTGGCGCTGGCGCTCTGCGCGCTAGCCATAGCCGCCTATGTGTTCAGCCACCCCTCTCCGCGCCACAGCGGCGGCGACTGGTTGGGCTACACGCTGGGAATCGTCAGCGCCCTGTTGATCGTATGGCTAACGATGCTCGGCCTGCGCAAGCGCGCCATCACGCCCGGGCGCTGGAGCCTGAAGGCCTGGACCTCCGCCCATGTGTATCTCGGGTTGTCGTTGATCGTGCTGGCCACGCTGCACACCGGCTTCCAGTTTGGCTGGAACGTGCACACCCTGGCCTACGCCCTGATGCTGGCGGTGATCGGTTCGGGCATGTTCGGCATCTACTACTACGCCACCATACCAAAGCAGATGAGCGACAACCGGGCCGAGACGGGCGGCGCCCAGATGCTTGAGGAGCTATCGGCCCTGGACGTGGATCTCGGCCACGCGGCGCAGCCGATCAGCGAAGCCGACGCCCGGTGGGTGCAGCGCTCCATCGATGCGAAGAACTTCAGCCGCGCGCTGCCTGTGCGTCTGGCGCGTCATCACCCGCGCTGCGCCACCACCCAAGCGCTGGCGGCGCTGCGC
>CAXTUT010000049.1:0-12355 GCA_964247465.1 uncultured Caulobacteraceae bacterium
AGCTACAGGCTCTTTGGTCTTGGCGGCCTTGGGCCGGCCTGCCTTCTTCGGAGCCGGCAGGGCTTCGGGCTCAGGCTCAGGGGCCGACGCCGTCGCTTTGCGGCCCAGGCCGAGCGTCTTGGCCAGCGCGCTGCGCTGAGCCGAGTAGCTTTCGGCCACCATCGGGTAGTCCTTGGACAGGCCGAACTTGGTCCGGTACTCGTCGGGCGTCATGCCGTTGGTGCTGAGGTGGCGCTTTAGACTTTTGTATTTGCGCCCGTCGATGAAGCTGGTCAGGAACTCCGGCGTGCGGCTCTTGCGGATTTCCGCCGACGAGGGCTTGGGGGTTTCGGGTTCGGCGGCCACGGTCGGCTGACCAGCAGACCCCAAGGCCTTGTGGACCTCGGCGATGACGCTGGCGAGTTGGGTGGCGTCGACTTTATTGTTGCTGACATAGGCGGACACGATGTCCGCGGTCAGGCTCGAGAGATCGAAAGAGGCGTCGTCGGCCATGATGGCTACTCCATTGCGAATCGGCCAGCCGACAATAGGAAGCCTCAGTATCGATAGATAGAGGCGATGACGGCGATACTGAAGAAATATGTCAAAAAGAGACGTCATCAACACGATTTTAGACCTCCGGACGGGATGCATCGCGCCTTCCGGGTCGATCGCGTGTCGAGACGGGCGTCGCTGCAACGTGTAAGGGCGCTGTCGACGGGCGCTTGCTGGGAGATCAGATCGAGCGGCGGAGCTCGCCATGGATCGCAAGATCACGCATGACGTCAGCGCGCGACCACATCGTCGCGATGCCGGGCTATGGCTGTGAGCGTGCCGGATTGTCCATGTCCAGTTGTGGAGCGGCTGGGTACAACGTTGCTTTTCTGTATGCGGGCTCCGATTTACTGGATGGTCCGTTCCAAGGCGCAAGCTGTTGACGCTCTGCGCCCGAGCGGCTTAGCTCGCCCCGTGAGATCGCGGTTTTGTGGACCCCATGACTGAGACCAGGACTGCGCCGGACGCAGCTGAGGTCGAGGCGGTCGCGAGCCGTCTGGCCGACACGCCGACGGACGCCGAGCATCAGGTCCGCAAACTCCTGCAGCGGGCGCCCAACGATCCAAGGCTGATCCTTATCCTGGCCTCTGCGCGCCGGCGGCTGGGCGCGCCGGCCGAGGCGTTGCGGCTGCTGCAGCCTATCGCGCGCGCCTTCCCGCGCGCCGCCCACACCCAGTACGAGCTGGGCGTCACGTGGATGGCGTTGGGCCACGCGGACGAGGGGCTGGTCGCCCTGCGTCGCGCGGTGTCGTTGAACCGCGACCTGCCGCAGGCTTGGCGCGCCATCGGCGAGGTGTTGTTCAAGGCCGGCGACGTGCGCGGCGCGGATACCGCCTTCGCCGAGCATGGGCGCGCCAAGCTCACGTCGCCGCAGCTGAAGGCGGCCGCCGACGCCCTGGCGGACGACGCCCCGGCGCAGGCGGAAGCGGTCGTGCGCGGCTATCTCGCCGCCGCGCCGGACGATCCGGTGGCGCTGCGCATGCTCGGCGAAACCCTCGACCGGCTCGGCCGCTACGCCGAGGCTGAGACGGCCCTGATCGCAGCGCTGCAGGCTGACGACGACTTCGACGGAGCGCGCTTCACCTTCGCAAGCGTACTGTTCCACCAGCAGAAAGCCACCGAGGCCGTCGTCCACGTGCGGCGTCTGCTGGCGCATGACGCCCAGGACCCCTCCTACCTGAACCTGCTCGCCGCCTGCCTGTCCCTGGTGGGGGACTTGGAGGAAGTGGAGGCGCTCTATCGCGGACTGCTGGACGACTATCCCAACCAGCCGCAGATCTGGCTCAACTACGGCCACGCGCTGCGCACCATAGGCCGTACGCAGGCGGCGGTGGACGCCTACCGTCGCTGCACCGCCCTCGCGCCTGAGCTGGGCGAGGCCTATTGGGCTTTGGCCAACCTCAAGGTCGAACGCTTCTCCGACGCGGAGGTCGCGGCCATGCAGGCGGCGGTCGCGCGCTCGGACCTGCGCCCCGTCGACCGGCTGCACCTGCACTATGCGCTCGGCAAGGCGCTGGAGGACCGCGGCGGCTACGCCGGCTCCTTCGAGAGCTACGCCGCCGGTGCGGCGATCCGGCGGGGGCGCATGCCCTACAGCGCCGGGCGCACGACCGCCAGCCTGGAGCGCATCCGCCACGCCTTCAGCCCGGCCCTGCTCGCAGCGCAGGCCGGCGCCGGCTGCGGCGCGGCGGACCCGATCTTCGTGCTGGGGCTGCCGCGGTCCGGCTCGACGCTCATCGAGCAGATCCTGGCCAGCCATTCGCAGGTGGAGGGCACCATGGAGCTGCCCGACATCGGCCAGATCGCCCGCAGCCTGGGCGACGGCCGGTCGGACGCCCGCGACTATCTGGACCTGCTGCCCAGGCTCGAACGGGAGGCGTTCGAGCGATTGGGCCGCAGCTATCTGGAGACCACCCGCGTCCACCGACGGCTCGGCCGGCCGTTCTTCGTCGATAAGATGCCCAACAACTTCCAACACACAGGCCTGATCCACCTGATCCTGCCCAACGCCTGCATCATCGACGCGCGGCGCCATCCGCTGGGCGTGGGCTTTTCAGCGTTCAAGCAGCACTTCGCCCAAGGGCAGGACTTCTCCTACGCGCTGGGGGACATTGGGCGCTACTACCGCGATTACGCGGGCCTGATGGCGCATTTCGACGCCGTGCTGCCTGGGCGCGTGCTCAGGGTCGTCTACGAGGACCTGGTGGAGGACACCGAGGCGCAGGTCCGCCGCCTGCTCGACCACTGCGGCCTGGCCTTCGAGCCGGCATGCCTGAAGTTCTACGAGACCGAGCGCGCGGTGAAGACGGTCAGCTCCGAGCAGGTCCGCCGCCCCATCTTTCGCCAGGGCCTCGACCAGTGGCGCAACTACGAGCCCTGGCTCGGCCCCCTGAAGGCGGCGCTCGGACCGGCGCTGAACGGCTGGCGGGGGTGAGGGACCCGTCCATCGCAGGGCGGACGTCCGCCATCGTCCGACGTCATCCTCAAGCCAAGCTTGAGGATGACGCGGCCAGGTTGACCAAGGCGGCGGCGACAGGCGTCGCGCGCCGCTGGCGATAGCGGGCGCGCCCGTCTCACGTCAGAACGTGTAGGTCACTCGGCCGTAGTAATAGCCGCCGTTGATGCCGTAGGGGGAGAAGGTGGCTGGCGAGTTGTAGACGTTGCCGCCGTCTGAGGGTCTTATGGCGCCGCCGTTGTTGACGTTAGGGATGCGGGCCGGTCGCTGGTCGAACAGGTTGTTGGCGCCCACGTTCAGGCGAAGCTGGGGGGTAAGCCTGTAGCCGATGTCCAGGTCGGTGATGGACGTGGCGCCCACCTCGACGTTGTCGGCTCCCGTCCCCGTGCCGGTCCCGTCGATGCTGACCAGCTCGGAACTCGGCCCGTAGACCTCCTCGCGCAGGTTCACCTGGAACTTGTTCAGCGTCCAGAAGGCGCTGACGATCGCCTTCTCCCGCGGCGTACCGGTGAGCAGAGCGCTCAGCGCCGCCGCCGTCTGGCTGGAGGTCTGGCCCTGGGCGACGTTCTCCACCGAGCCGGGAAGGCCGTTGATCTTCAAGATGTCGGTGTCGTTCCAGTTGAAGCCGACGGACCAGTCCACGTGGCCGAAGTCGCCGAAGTCCGAGGCGTAGGTGGCGGTCGCCTCAATGCCCTGGGTGCGCGTGGAGGCGGCGTTGGTGAAGATGTTGATGCCGGCGTAGGTCAGGGTCGGGAAGTCGAGGGCGATGCCTCGCGCCGTGATCGCGTTCAGCACGCCTTGGCTGACGATGGTCTGATTGGGATAGTTGCCTTCAAGCCCGATGATCGAGCCGCTGTTGAGAATGCGGTCGAACAGGTAGATGCGGTAGTAGTCGGCGGTGATCTGCAGTCTGGGGGCCGGATGCAGCACGAGACCGGCGCTGTAGCTGGTGGAGATCTCAGGCTTGAGCTTGTCGAAGCCGGCCAGCTGGGCGGCGGCTGAGTTGGCGGGCAGCTGCACGAAGGCGGCCGTGGGCCCCACGTTGGTGCCCGAGTAGAACTCCTCCTGCAGGGTCGGGGCGCGGAAGCCCGTCGACACGGTGCCGCGCACCGCCATCGTCGGGTTGAAGTCGTAGCGGCCGGTGATCTTGCCGACCTCGTCGTCGCCAAAGTCGCTGTAGTGTTCGTAGCGGCCGGCTCCATCCAGGTGCAGCCCCTTGATGATGTCGGCCGCCAAGTCGACGTAGCCGGCGTAGTTCACCCGCCCGTTGGTGCCGGCGTCCAGCGGCGTGTAGCCGATGAACGACTGTGCGCCGCTGCCGAAGTAGGAGGAGGGCTCGCCGGCCGCGATGCTGAACACGTCGTGGCGGATCTCGCCGCCGAAGGCCAGGTTCAGCGGCGAGGCCAGGCCGAGATCGAAATTGTGGGTGATGTCCAGCGTGGTGTTCTCCTCGCTGAACTGGAAGGCGCCGTCATTGAAGTTGCGTTGAGGCGTGATCGGCGTGGCCGACAGGGCCTGCAGCTCCGGGAACTCAGAGCCGTTGGCCGAGTCGATGGTGAAGACGTTGTCGCGGTCGCGCCCGAAGGTGGTGGACAGGTCGTAGTGCCACTGGGCGATGTCGCCCTTGGCGCCGACGGTGAACGAGTAGTCCGTCTCGTGGAA
Source organism: uncultured Caulobacteraceae bacterium (assembly GCA_964247465.1). Classification (GTDB taxonomy): domain Bacteria; phylum Pseudomonadota; class Alphaproteobacteria; order Caulobacterales; family Caulobacteraceae; genus CAHJWH01. The sequence goes on from CAXTUT010000049.1 coordinate 4,652, forward strand.
CTTCTCCTTCGGATCGAAGCCGGTGGGGAAGGGGATAACCGAGGCTCCAGTGGAGGTCACGCCCGTCACGCGGCTGGCCACGCGGTAGTTCTCGAAGGACTCCGACACCCGTTCGGCGTAGCTGCCGGTGGTGTAGAGCTGCAGGGCGTTGCTGACGTTGTAGCCGGCGTTGTAGAAGCCGTCGTAGAGCTGGAAGGCCGTGTCGCCGACGATGCGGTTCACGTTCGGCTGGCCCGGAAAGCCCAGCACCCCCGCGTTGGTCGTGCCCGCCACGCTGGGCAGCAGGCTGCCGCCGGGCGTGAACAGGCGGCGGTCGGCGCCGCCCTGCTGGCTGAAGTCGTGGTAGCGGGTCTCCAGCGTGACGTTGAAGAAACCCTTCTCTCCGAGGTCGAAACCTTTGTTGACGTAGGCCGCGCCCGTGTTGCCGTCGCCTTCGAAATACTGGCCGCCGGTCACCGAGGCGACGCCGCCGTGGTTGGAGTTCTTCAGGATGATGTTCACGACCCCGGCTATGGCGTCCGAGCCGTACTGCGCGGCGGCGCCGTCCTGCAGCACCTCGATGTGGTCGATGGCGCCCACGGGGATCAGGCTGAGGTCCACGTTCGCCGCGCCGGAGTAGGGGCTTCCCGCGTCGACGGCCAGGTTGGCGGTGTCGTGGCGGCGCTTGCCGTTGACGAGCACCAGGGTGTCGTTGGGGTTCAGGCCCCGCAGCGCCGCCTGCTCGGTGAGGGCGGCGGTGTCGGACCCGTACTGCTGGAAGTTGAACGAGGGGACGTTCTGCTGCAGCACCTGGTTCAGGTCCGGCTCGCCCACGTGCTGGAAGGCCTGGGCCCCCACGACCTGGACGGGCGCGGCGCTGTCCTCGGCGCGCACGCCGGTCTGGCGCGTGCCGGTGACGATGACTTCGGAGACCGCGTTTTGCCCCGAACTCGACGGGGACGACGGCGGCGTGTCCTGCGCCAAGGCGGCCTGCGCTGCGGACATGATCGCCAAGGTGCTGACGCCGCAAATCCATTTGTTCATGCGTAAAGTCCCCCATCCTGCTTCAGCTCCGGATAGATCGGCGTCCTATCGGACGGTCCGGAGCATAGATCGTTACAACAGACGCTTCTCAGAGGCTCAGGCGTTGACGACGAGGCGAAAACTTACCGGACTGGCGCAGGGCGACTGCGTCAGCGGTGCTGTGATCAGAAGTAAACTTCCCCCGAAGTCTGCTTGCAGACATAGGCCCGCCAAATACCGCGGTCCGATAGGCTATGATCTGCCCGACGAGGGCCAAGACGCAAGATGACCGATCCGCGACATTTGCGGTTTGGCGACATCACCTGGATTGCTGCTGCAGATTTTGTCATCCGGCTAGCTTTTGTGCATTGCGAGACAAGCACGTCGTCCAGCGGCCGGTGAGCAGCTCGTAGGTCGCGGGGCCGGCATCGGACTGCGGATGAGGGGGGAGCCTGCCGGCTTTAGGGCGCCGCGCGCCTGTTTAGTAAGCTGATCGGGATTTGGCCGGGAAGATCGCCCTGGACGGCAAGCGAGCGCTTTGCCGCCTGCGCGATGACGGCGCAGTTTGCGGCTGACGGCTAGGCCCGTGCGATGACGGAGATTGAAGGGTGATGTTGCAGGCGGCCGCGCTCGGGTTGACGCGTCGAATGTTCCTGGAGCAGCTCGGCGGCGTCGGCGGTACGGCGTTGATGTTCGCCGGCATGGACGCGCTGGGGTTCGGCATCCAGTCCGCAGCGCCCGCTCCACCCAAGCTCGCCGGCGGGCGCGGGAAGACGGTGGTGGTCCTGGGCTCCGGGATGGCCGGACTGACGTCGGCCTTCGAGCTGTCGAACGCCGGCTATGACGTGACAGTGCTTGAGGCGCGGGACCGTCCGGGCGGTCGATCCTATACGGCGCGGCGCGGTACGAAGCTCAGCGAACTGGGCGGCGAAACGCAGGTCTGCGACTTCGACGAGGGCTACCACTTCAATCCAGGGCCCTGGCGGATCCCCTACTTCCATCGCGGCTATCTTCACTACGCCCGAAAGATGCGCGTGCCTTTGGACCTGTTCAACAACGACAACGACCACTCCTACATATACTTCGACAAGGGCGCGGGTCCCCTGGCCGGCAAGCCGGTCCGCAAGCAGCGCGTCGCCGCCGACGTGCGCGGCTATGCGGCGGAAATCCTGGCCAAGCAGGTGAACCAGGGCGCTCTGGACCATCAGCTCACCCCTGGGGACAAGGAGCTGTTCCTGGATTACCTGCGGAGCGAAGGCCATCTGGAGACGGCCGACTTCCGTTATGTCGTTCCGAGCGGCCGCGGCTACGACGTCAATCCGGGCGCCGGGATGGACCCGGGGCCGGGCAAGCCGTCCGCGGCGTTCTCGCTTTCCGACGTGCTGCAGTCCAAGACCTGGGCGACGCTGAAGTCGGTGGCCGACCTCGACCAGCAACGCACCATGTTCCAGCCCCACGGCGGCATGGACCAGCTGCCCTACGCCTTCGTGCGCAACATGAAGCCGGTCATCCGTTTCGGCCATGTGGTGGAGAAGGTCGATCAGGACCCCGGCAAGGTGACGGTCCACTACGTCGACGGGTCGGGTCAGCGCGGCGTCGTCGTCGCCGACTACTGCATCTGCGCCATCCCCCTGTCGGTCGCCAAGGGCATAGACATGCAGGTTTCTCCGACCTTCAAGGCGGCGATGGGCCAGGTGTCCTATGCGCTGGTCGGCAAGATCGGCATCCAGATGAAGCGCCGGTTCTGGGAGGAGGACCACGCCATCTACGGCGGCCACATCTACTACGACGACCCCGACGTCGGCAGCATGAGCCTGCCGTCGACCGACTGGCTCGGCGAAAAGGGCGTGGTCCTCAGCTATTACAACTTTGGCGCCGCGGCGGCCAAGGTCAGCGCCAAGAGCGCCGCCGAGCGCCAAGCCTTTGCGGTGGCCGCGGGCCAGAAGGTGTTTCCGGAGTTCGGCCGTAACGCGGAAAACAGCGTCTCCATCGCCTGGCATCGGGTGCAGTACAATCTTGGCGGCTGGGCGCAGTGGGACGACGACGGCCGGCGCGACGCCTATCCGATCCTGCTCGAGCCCGACGGGCGCATCTATCTGGCGGGCGAGCACCTCAGCTACCTGACTGGATGGCAGGAAGGCGCCATAGAGTCGGCCTGGAAGCAGATCGCCAAGATCGACAAGCGGGTGCAGGCGTGAGCCTTCCCTTACACAAACTCTAAGGCTCCGGATGCGAATATTCACTTTGACCCGGGCGGGGAGCGCGGCGGCGCTTGCAGGGCTGGCGCTATGCGGGTCGGTCCTCTCCGCGGCGGCGTCGCCCGCCGCCAAGCCGGAGGGCGCGACCACCTTCGCGCAGAACTGCTCCGCCTGCCATCAGCTCTCCGGCAAAGGCATCCCTGGAGCCTTCCCGGCCCTGGCCGGCGATCCCTTCGTGCAGGGGCCGCCACAGAAGGTGGCGCTGACGCTGCTGAACGGACGCGGCGGCATGCCCTCGTTCAGGAACGACCTGAGCGACGCCCAGATCGCCGCCGCCATCAGCTACATCCGCTCTAGCTGGGGCAACCATGCCAGCCCCATCGACGCGGCCTTCGTGGCGCACCTTCGCGGCGGCGGCGGGCCGCAGACCGCAGGCGCGGGCGTGCAGGCGCACTGACCATTCGCGGGGCGCGACGGGCGCCTCGGGGGCTTCGAGGAGACAGGCTGATGACGATGAGCAGGGGGGCGCGGGCCGCAGTGGCGCTCGTGGCGGGCGCGATGGCGCTAAGCGCCGGGGCCTCGCAGGCCCAGGTGACGGTCAAGCACGTCCAGACCGAAAAGTCGCCGATCGCCACGGGCGTGTGGGCCGGCGACACCTTCTATCTCAGCGGCCAGCTCGCCGATCCGGTCACGCCGGCCAGCGGGACTACGCCCGCCGTCTACGGCGACACCCGGACCCAGGCCGCCAGCGTCTTCGCCAAGATCCAGAAGGCGCTTCAGGCCCAGGGCCTGGACATGAAGGACGTGGTCAAGCTGACCGTCTTCCTCGGCCCCGATCCCGCGACCGGCAAGCTCGATTTCGCCGGCATGCAGTCGCAGTATCTGACCTACTTCGGGACGCCGGCCCAGCCGAACAAGCCGGCGCGCTCCGCCTTCCAGGTGGCCGCCCTCGCCGCGCCCTGGGCGCTCTTGGAGATCGAGGCGATCGCGGTGAGAAGCCGCTGATCGAAGCCGGTTCCGGCTTGCGGAAAGGGTCGCGTCGGACGGCGCGACCCTCCGCCCTGTCTATGACAGGTGCGGGAAGGACAGGGCGGCGAGGTGCGCGCCGTGCCGCCGTGTCTGCGCCACGGCCGGTGCGCTCATCACCGCCTTGAACGCGGTCTTGAACTTGGCCATCTCCTGCGGCGTGCCGACCGAGACCCGAACCGCGCTCGGCCAGATCGGCCAGGAGCGACCGATCCAGACGCCCTGATCGCGCATTGCGGTGATCACCGAGTGGGCGTCGCGGCCCGTGTCGATCATGAAGCAGTTCGACTGGGGCCGACCGATCGGCTTGTAACCGCCCGCCGTCAGCCAGCCCAGCGTATCGTGGCGGGTCGCGCCGATGATCGCCTTGCGCGTGGGCACGAGCGTGGGGTCTTCCAGCGAGACCCGCGCCGCCACCGATGCGGTCACCGGCATGGCGTTCTGCCCGTAGGGCTTCAGTTGCGCCAGCAGGTCGGGCCGCCCGGCCGCGACGCCGCAGCGGATGCCCGCCATGCCGTACACCTTGGAGAAGGTGCGCAGGACGATCAGGTCCTTGCCGGCGGCGACCTGGTCCAGCACGTCGGGTGCGTCGGACAGGTGGATGTAGGCCTCGTCCACCAGCAGGACCGAGCCCTTGGGCTTGTTGGCCAGCAGGTAGAGGATGTCTTCGCGCGAGGTCAGGGTGCCGGTCGGATTGTTGGGATTGCAGACGTAGATGACCCCGGCCTTCGGGTCGGCGGTGGCCATAGCCTTCACGTCGTGGGCGTAGTCGCGCGTCAGCGGGACCTTGTAGACCTTGGCGCCTGAAGAGGCGGCCGCGACCATGCCGGCTTCGTAGGATGGATCGGCGGTGACGAAGCCGTGCTCGGGCGAGGTCAGGGCCATGACCGTGTAGTGCAAGGGTTCTGAAGACCCGGCGTAGACGGCGACGTGATCGGCGGGCAGGCCGTTTTGGGCGGCGAAGGTCTTGGTCAGCGTCCCGGTCTCGCCCAGGAGATCGTAGCGGCCGCCGAGCGGGGCGATCTTGGCGATGGCCGCACAGGCCGCCTGGCTTGGGCCGAGGGGGTTCTCGTTGGCGTTGATCAGCACCGCGCCCGGCGGCGGCGCGTCACGCCAGCCGCCGTCCGGGCCGAGCTTGGTGTTCGGTCGCGCGGCCGACTGGGCGGCGGCTGCGAAATGCGCTTCCGTCAGGATCGGCGCTGCGGCGGCGAGGGCCGTCCATCGCAGGAAGGCGCGACGGTCGCTGGACGTCATGCGGGTCGGTTCGGTCATCGGAAGTCTCGCCAACGAGGGGTCGCCCGACCTAGATGCAGGCTCTGGGGGCGGCCACCAACACTTTCTGCATCCCGGTCAAGACAACCTGCCGCGAACGCCCGAGTTGTGGGCGATTGCCAGGCGAACCACCACGCCGTTAACCCTCTTTTCGCCGAAGACTTGGTGTGAAGACTTGGCGTGGTGGGCGCAGGCCGGCCGCATCCGCAAGCCCACGCGGCGGTCGCGTCGCGGAAGCCGCTGGTGGCCTTCCCGTCAGGGCCGGGGCGCAGTCGGTGGCCGAAGGGGCTGGCGCGACGTGACGCCCTGGCTGCATAGAGGGCGCTTCACCCCTGGGCAAGACGAGCGCTCGGGCGGACGCCTTCCTATCCTGCAGGACCACGAGGCCCCGATTTGACGACTCCGCCATCGGGCGCGTCTCCCCCACGCGCCTTCATGACAGCGCCGGCGATGATGGAGGTGCTGAACGGCGAGCGGCTCGACCCGCCGCCGGTGTGGATCATGCGCCAGGCCGGCCGCTACCTGCCGGAATACCGCGCGCTGCGCACCCGGGCGAAGGACTTCCTGCAGTTCTGCTACACGCCCGAGCTTGCGGTGGAGGCGGTGCTGCAGCCCTTGCGCCGGTTCGACCTGGACGCCGCGATCCTGTTCTCCGACATCCTGGTCGTGCCCGACGCGCTCGGCCGAAAGGTGTGGTTCGTGGAAGGGGAGGGGCCGCGGCTGGAGCCGCTGGCGGCCCTGGAGCGCTGGGACTTCGGCGACCTCGACCGGGTCGTGCCCCATCTCGCCCCCGTCTACGAGACGGTGCGGCGGCTGCGCTCGGAGATCTCGAAGGACAAGACGCTGATCGGCTTCGCAGGCGCGCCGTGGACGGTGGCGACCTACATGATCCAGGGCAAGGGGGGCGACAAGGACCTGGCGCGCCGCACCGCCTACGAACGCCCGGCCGACGTCGACGCCCTGCTGGCGGTGCTGGTGGACGCCACCGCACGCCACCTGCAGGCCCAGGTCCAGGCCGGCGCGGACTGCCTGCAGATTTTCGAGAGCTGGGCGGAGGGGCTGCCGGAGCCGCTGTTCGAGCGCATGATCCTGAAGCCGACTACGGCGCTCATGGCGCGGCTGCGGGCGATGGGCGTGGACGTGCCGGTGATCGGCTTTCCCCGCGGCGCGGGCGCCCTCATCGGCCGCTACGCCAGGGAGACCGGCGTGAGCGCGCTCGGCGTCGACACCCAGACGCCCGCCGCCTTCGCCCGGGCCCAGGCGCCGGCCGGCATGGCGCTGCAGGGTGCGCTGGACCCGCAGCTGCTGGTCTGCGGCGGTGCGGCGCTGGAGGCGGGCGTGCGCCAGGTGCTGGAGTCCTTCCGCGGCTCGCCGCACGTCTTCAACCTCGGTCACGGCATCACGCCGCAGGCGCGCCCCGAGCACCTCGCCACCCTCGTCGACCTGATCCGGCGCGGGTGAGCGCCATGGCCTCCACCGTCTACATCGGCGCGCGCGGCTCGCCCCTCTCGCTGGTCCAGACGGGGCTGGTGCGCGACGCGCTCGCCGCCGCCAATCCCGGCCGCACCTTCGAGATCACCCCCATCGTCACCTCCGGCGACCGCATCCAGGACCGCACCCTGACCGAGGCGGGCGGCAAGGGGCTGTTCACCAAGGAGTTGGACGAGGCGATGCTGGCGGGCCGGATCGCGCTGGCCGTGCACTCCATGAAGGACCTGCCGACCCATCTGCCCGAAGGCGTCGTGCTGGCGGGTACGCCCAGGCGCGAGGACCCGCGTGACGCCCTGATCTGTCTTGGCGAGGTCTCGTCGCTGGCCGAGCTTCCCGAAGGCGCGCGCATCGGCACGGCCAGCCTGAGACGCCAGGCGCAGCTGCTCTCCCGCCGGCCGGACTTGCGCGTCTCCATGCTGCGCGGCAACGTGGAGACGCGGCTGCGCAAGGTGGCCGACGGCGCGTTCGACGCGACCCTGCTGGCGTATGCCGGCCTGCGGCGGCTGGGCCTGGAGCGCCACGCCCGCTGTCTGATCGACCCGTGGGAGACGCCCTCGGCCTGCGGCCAGGGCGCGCTCGCCATCACCGCCCGCGCCGACGACGCCGAGACCCTGGGCCTGGTCGTTCCCATAGAGGACTTGGCGACCCGGCTGGAGATCACCGCCGAGCGCGCCTTCCTCTCGGCCCTGGACGGCTCCTGCCGCACGCCGATCGG
>CAXTUT010000050.1:0-12176 GCA_964247465.1 uncultured Caulobacteraceae bacterium
CGACCGCCCTGGCGTCGCTGGTCGGGCGGCCGCGCACGGAGATACCCGTGCCGGTCGATCTCACCCGCCGCCGGGTGGCCTGCACCGCCTGTCCCGTCGCGCCAGACGTGCGGCTGGACCGCGTCAACATCCTGTTCGACGCCCGCACGGGCCTGGTGACCAGGATCACCTGCGGCTGAGGCGCGTCCTCAGCCCTCGTCCTGCGGCTCGTGCTCGTTGCGGGTGGCCCACCAGGCCCAGGCCGCGGCGCCGATCAGGATCAAGGTCGACAGCAAAAACGGCGCTCCCGCTTCGCCAATCGGATGGCCCGGACCGACGAAATAGGCGAAGGTCAGGGTGAAGATGAGAGGCCCGACAAGTTCGGAGATGCCCGTCAGGCTGGCGTTGGCGCCTTGCAGCTTGCCCTGCTCGGCCTTGCTCACGTGGCGGGTCATCAGCGTCTGCACCGCTGCGCCCGACAGGCCCCAGAGCGCCATCACCGGCACGGCCGCCCAGAAGGCGTACTGGTTGGGCGCCAGTCCGGCCATGGCCAGCCCCGTCGCGCCGAACAGCAGCCCCGCCACCAGGGTCGCGCGATTGCCGAAGCGTCGGACCACCTTGCCGATCACCACCACCTGGACGAAGCCGATGGCGACCCCCACCACCGCCATCGTCACCCCGACCTTGCCGGTGCTCCAGCCGTAGCGGTGCATGGCGTAGAGCACCACGACCGAGGCCAGCGAAACCTGGGCGAGGTTGCTGAGGAAGGCGACGCTGGCCAGCCCCATCAACTCCGGATGGCGCCGCAGCAGGCCGAGCGCGCCCACTGGGTTGGCGTGCTTCCACTTGAAGCCGTGGCGCTGGTCGCGCGGCAGCGACTCGGGCAGGGCGAACAGGCCGTAGGCCGCGTTGGACAGGCTGAGGATGGCGGCGATGATGAAGGGCAGCCGGGCGGAATACTCGCCGAGCAGCCCGCCCACCGCCGGTCCCAGCATCAGCCCCGCTCCGAAGGCGGCGTAGACGCGTCCGAAGGCCTGGGGCCGCTTCTCCGGCGAGGTGGTGTCGGCGATGTAGGCGCTGGCGGTGCCCACGCTCGCGCCCGTGATGCCTGACGCCAGCCGCCCGATGAACAGCCACGCCAGATTGGGCGCCCAGAACATCAGCGCATAGTTCAGCCCGAGCCCGATGTTGGAGGCCAGGATGAGCGGCCGGCGCCCGAACCGGTCCGACAGGGAGCCGATCATCGGCGAGAAGAAGAACTGCATCAGCGCGAACACGGTGTTGAACAGGCCGTAGAGAGCCGCCGTCAAGGACACCGTGCCGCCGGGCAGCTTGTGCAGCTTGCTCGCCAGACCGGCGGACAAGGGATGGCCGACCAGCAACTGGGCGATCAGGCTCGGCAGCACCGGCAGCACCATGCCCAGCGCCATGGTGTCCAGCAGCACGGTGATGAAGATGAACGTCAGGGCGTGCCGGCCTGACGGGGGCGCCTGATCCTCGCTCATCCCCGAACTCGCGGTAAGGCGGCCTGACGGAGGGGAGGGGGCGCGGCTCGCATCGGCGCGACCTTACCCATCAGGGTTTCCCAAATCCTAAGCGGCATGTCAGCCCAGGGCGTCGCGCGCGGCGGCGAAGACGTCGTGGAACATCTGCGTCGTCAGACGGCCCGTGTTGGTGTTCAGCCGGGAGCAGTGATAGCTGGAAAACAGGACGTAGGGGTCCAGGGCGAACCGTGCGCCGTGCCCGGCCGCGCCGGACGGCGGCTTGTGGCCCAGCGCGCGGAACACGTTGCGGCGGGAGACGTCCCCAAGCGCTATGATCGCGCGAAGGTTGGGCAGGGCGGCGATTCGGGCGGCCAGGAAGGCTCGGCACGTCGCCTCCTCCATCGGCAGCGGCTTGTTCTGCGGCGGGGCGCAGCGCACGGCGTTGGTGACCATGGCGTCCAAGAGCTCGAAGCCGTCGTCGGGCCTGGCCTGGTAGGCGCCGCGCGTGAAGCCGAAGCGGGTCAGGGTCTCGTAGAGCAGCACGCCCGCGTAATCGCCGGTGAACGGCCGCCCCGTGCGGTTGGCGCCCTGTCGTCCCGGCGCCAGGCCGACCACGAGCAGGCGTGCGGCGGGGTCGCCGAACGACGGCGGCGCGCCGTTGAACCAGTCCGGGTGGTCCGCGCGGTTCTGCACCCGGTATTCGACGAGCCGCGGGCAGAGCGGACAGTCGCGCGGCGGCTCTGGCGGATGGGGCGCCGGCGCGGCGTCGGTCACCGGCTCAATCCTCGTCCGCCTCCATCCGCTCTCGCTCGCCGGGGTCCTGCAGGAAGCGCGGCGCGGCCTGCACGCGCGGACGCCCGATGATCGACACCAGGTCGGCCAGGTCCACGAAGGCGTCCGCCTGCCGGCGAAGATCGTCGGACGCCATGGGCGGCTGCGAGCGCACGGTGGAGACCACCGTGACCCTTACGCCCTTGCGCTGCACCGCCTCGATCAGGCGGCGGAAGTCTCCGTCGCCGGAGAACAGGACCGCATGATCCAGGTGCGCCGCCATCTCCAGCATGTCCACCGCGATCTCGATGTCCATGTTGCCCTTGATGCGGCTCTGCCCGGTCGACGTCTCGGTGTAGCGTCGGGCGGGCTTGGTCACCAGGGTAAAGCCGTTGTAGTCCAGCCAGTCCACCAGCGGCCGGATAGGCGAGTAGTCCTGGTCCTCCGCTATCGCGGTGTAGTAGTAAGCGCGGATCAGCACGCCGCGTTTGCGAAACTCGTCGAGCAGTTTCTTGTAATCGATGTCAATATTCAGGGCGCGGGCTGCGGAATAGAGATTGGAGCCGTCGATGAAAAGCGCTGTGCGGTCAGTCGGATAAAAGGTCATAGGCGAGGGTGGATGTCCGAGGGGAGAACGGGGGCCGGCGGTCGCCTGCCGGACGAGCTTATCATCGTGGCGTTGGGCGGCAATCTCCGCGCCGCTGGCGCCTCCTGCCGGACGGTGCTGGACGCCGTGCTGCAAGCCCTCCCGGAGGCGGGGATCGAAGTGGCCGTCCGCTCCCGCTACTGGCGTTCGGCGGCGTGGCCGGACGCCGCCGATCCGCCGTTCCTGAATCTGGTGGCGGCGGTTGAGACCCGGCTAGGGGCGGAAGCGCTGCTCGACGCGCTGCACCGGATCGAAGCTGGCTTCGGCCGCACCCGCACCCGCACCCGCACCAATGCGCCGCGCACGGTGGATCTCGACCTGATCGCCTTCGGCCGGGAGGTCCGCTCCGAGTCCCCCATCCTGCCGCATCCGCGCGCGAGCGCCCGCCTGTTTGTGATGGGGCCGCTGGCGGAGATCGCGCCGGACTGGCGTCATCCGCAGAGTGGCGAACGCGCGATCGATCTGGCGCGAACCGCCACGGTCGGACGCGACGCGACGCCGCTGGCCGACGGGCGAGGAGATTTGCAAACGCGGTGAGGTGGGGTTATCTGATCCTTTCCGCATTGCACGTCTGGATTCCGCATGGCCCGCGTCACGGTCGAAGATTGCGTCGACAAGGTCCCCAACCGCTTCAGCCTGGTGCTGCTGGCCGCCCACCGCGCCCGCGCGATCGCGACGGGCGCTGAGCTCACCGTGGACCGCGACAACGACAAGAACCCGGTGGTGGCGCTGCGCGAGATCGCGGACGACGGCGTGGAGCCCAACGGGCTGCGCGAGAACCTTATCTCCACCCTGCAGCGCGTCGACGAGCGGACCGAGGCGGAGGAGGAGGCGGAGACCCTGGCCCTGCTGGCCGATCCGCAGCACATGCACATGAGCGAGCAGGAGCTCGTCAGAGCCCTGCAGAGCGACCGCGACGGCGGTCAAGAAGAGCGCTACTGACCCCCGACGGGGCCAGTCTCGCACCCTCCGAGGCGGTTCGGGATCCGCTCCCGCCCGCCTCGCCAAATCCGGCTGCGGCCGCTGCGCCGCCCTCTCAGCCGCGCCAACGCTTCCTGCGCCAGTATGAGCTGATCGAGCGGGTCAAGAGCTATGACCCGACCGCGGACGAGGCGCTGCTGAACCGCGCCTACGTCTACGCCATGAGGATGCATGGCGGTCAGCTTCGGGCGTCCGGCGATCCCTACTTCGCCCACCCGATCGAGGTGGCCGGCATCCTCACCGACTACCGCCTCGACACCGCCGCCATCTGCACCGCCCTGCTGCACGATGTGATCGAGGACACGGTCGCCACCCGCGCCGACATCACCGACCGCTTTGGCGAGGAGGTGGCGGAGCTGGTCGAAGGCGTGACCAAGCTGTCCCGGCTGGAGATGAACGGCGACCACGCGCGCCAGGCGGAGAACCTGCGCCGCTTCATCCTGGCCATCTCCAAGGACGTACGCGTGCTGATGGTGAAGCTGGCGGACCGGCTGCACAACATGCGCACGCTCCACCACATCGCCAAGCCGGAGAAACGCGAGCGCATCGCGCGCGAGACGCTGGACATCTACGCGCCCCTGGCCCGCTCCATCGGCGTGCACCGCATCTGCCAGGAGCTGGAGGAGCTGTCCTTCAAGCACCTGAACCCCACCGCCCGCGACGCCATCCTGCGCCGGCTCGACATCCTGCGGGCCGAGCAGGGGGGTGCGGTGGCGCTGGCCTCAGGCGAGGTGAGCGCCAAGCTTGAGGCGGCGGGTATTCCCGCCCGTGTCCACGGCCGCCAGAAGTCGGCCTACTCCATCTGGCGCAAGCTGCAGAGGAAGTCGGTCGCCTTCTCCCAGTTGTCCGACATCTACGCCTTTCGCGTCATTGTCGGCGACGAGAACGACTGCTACCGGGCGCTGGGTCTGATCCACAAGGCGTGGCCCTGCGTGCCGGAGCGGTTCAAGGACTACATCTCCACGCCCAAGCGGAACAACTACCGCTCCTTGCACACCACGGTGGTGGGGCCGAAGGGCTTGCGCATCGAGCTGCAGATCCGCACCGAGGCCATGGACCGGATCGCCGAGGAGGGGGTCGCCGCCCACTGGCGCTACAAGGACCAGAGCTACGGCTTCGATCCCCTGGCGTCCGGCGCCGAGGGCGGTCGCGACCCGCTCATCAACCTGCGCCAGCTGGTGCAGCTGATGGATCACGGCGGCGATGCGGAGGAGCTGGTCGAGCACGCCAAGCTCGAGATGTATCTGGACCAGGTCTTCGTGTTCACGCCGAAGGGTCAGCTGGTCAGTCTGCCGGTGGGCGCCATGCCGCTGGATTTCGCCTACTCCGTCCACACCGACGTCGGCGACACGGCGGTGGGCGCCAAGATCAACGGGGAGCTGCGTCCCCTTCGCACCCCGCTCTCCAACGGCGACGTGGTGGAGGTGGTGCGCAGCCATAAGCCGTCCGTCCCGCCCGACTGGCGGTCGCTGACGGTGACCGGGCGCGCTCGTTCGGCCATCCGCCGCCACATCCGCCTGACCGAGCGCGACGAGTTCGTGCGGCTGGGCCGCGCGGCGGTGGAGCAGGTGTTCGCCAAGGCCGACCGCGACCGGGCCGGCGTGTCGCTGCGCCCCGCCCTGGACCGTTTTGCCCAGCCCGGGGAGGATGAGCTGTACGAGCAGGTCGGGCGCGGCCGCATCTCAGGGACCGACGTGCTGACCAGCATCTTCCCCGCCATGGACGAGACGGAGCGGGTGGCGGCGGCCGCCCGCACGCGCATCGAGGACGGCCGCTCGGCCAGACTCTACGTGCGCGGCGGCGGCCTGACGCCCGGCGTCTCCATCCAGTTCAGCGACTGCTGCAGCCCCGTGCCCGGAGACCGGATCGTGGGCATCCTGCAGCCTTCCGGCGAAGGCCTGCAGGTCCACACGATCGACTGTCGCGAGCTGGCCGCCTACGAAGATCAGGAGGACGTCTGGCGCGACCTGCACTGGACCCCTCAGGCCGAGCAGAATACCGTCTCACGCGCGCGGCTCTGCGCGACGGTCCGCAACGCGCCGGGCGTGCTCGGGCAGGCCTGCACTCTGATCGGGGAGGCCGGCGGGAACATCGTCAACATGCGCATGCACCACCGCCAGTCGGACTTCTTCGACGTCGACTTCGACATCGACGTGACCGGCGCCAGGCACTTGACCAACATCGCCGCGGCGCTGAGGGCCTGCCCCTCGGTGGAGACCGTAGACCGCGTCAAGTCGTGATCATGCGTCCGATGGGGTTGTAGCGACCCGACTGCAGACGGCGTCGGTGCAGCGCACGCTCTAGTTCAGCCGCCTCTTCTTCAACAGCGCCGAGCGGTCGGCGGTCCGGACACGCACGTCGAAGACGTCGCCTTCGCGAGCCAGCGTCAGCTTCGCTTCCGTTCCCGCAGGTCCAAGGGCCCACAAGGCGCGATAGAAGCCGGCCAGTTCGTCCAGCGGCTGGCCGTTCAGCGACAGGATGATGTCGCCGCGCTTCAGCTCGGCCTTGGCCGCCGGACCGCCTGGCGAGACGCCGAGCACCACCAGCCGCTCCTCGACCACCTGGGCGAAAACGCCCAACCATGGACGCGCCGGTTCCACGGGGCGCCCGCGAAGCAGGTCCTCGAAGATCGGCGAGAGCCGCTCGGCGGGTACGCTCATGTTCAGCGCCGCGACCTGACCCTTCGCCGCCTGCTGCTCCACCCGCAGCGATCCCAGGCCCACGAGGTCGCCGTTCGGACCGATGACGGCCGCACCGCTCCAGTGGGGATGGGCCGGCGTGGTGAACAGCGCCTCGTCGAGCATGTATTCCCAGTAGCCGGCGAAGGGCTCGCGCGTCACCAGGACGCCTTCGACGGCGTGGGCACGCCCTCCGCCGCCGGCGATGACCAGGCGGCTGGACGGCGTGAGGCTGCGCGAATCTCCCAGCGGCAGGGCGGGAAGATTCAAGGGCTCCAGCGCCATGACCAGGCCGAACCCGCTCGCGCTGTCCACGCCCAAGACGTGCGCAGGGATGCGACGCCCGTCTATTGTGGTGAGGGTCACCAGCTCGGCCTCGGTCACGAGGTAGCCGATCGTCAGCACCACGCCGTCTTCGCGCACCACTACGCCATTGCCGACCCGTTCGGTTCCGAGCACGCCGGCGGTGAAGGCGTCGGAAGGCGCCTCAGCCTCCAACGCGACGACCGAGGAGAGAGCGCGGTCGAGATCGAAGGTCAGGTCTGCGGCCTTGGGCCGATCAGCCTCCGTCACTTCAAAGCCGCTAAAGGGAGACGTCACGCCAGCACTCCACCACATCGAGCGTTGGATTTGGGAGCGTGGCCGTCGGCCCGCAAGCGTTGCGAGCAGAGCCGGTCGACTCCGGTCAGGCGGCGAGCGCTAGGGTCGAAGAGGCGTACCGGTCGGCCAGAACCTGCGCGGCGGTCGGGCAGGTGGTGCGGACCTGGACCCCCCAAAGGGTGTGGCGGACCTCCAGAGCGCTGAGGCTCTCAGCCTTGCAGAGGGCGATGGCGGCATGCGCGGCGTCCATGTCGCTCATGTCGATGATCCAGGCGCCCATCAGACAGGCGATGTGGAAAGACTCCGGCTGGCTCATGACGCAAACATCCACGCAACTTCGATCGTCATAATGAGGAGCAATCCTGAACGGAAGCTGAGCAAGGCCCGACCGGCGATGCAGTTAGGCCGGCGTTCACCAGAGTGGCCTCAAGGTCACACCATGACGGTCCGCATCCCCGACTTCGGCGATCCTGCGCCCCTGTTCGTCGCGCCCACCGACGAGGTGGCCGGCTATAACCTGGGCGTGGTGGCCGGCCGGTTCGTGGTGTTGATGGTGTTCGGCAGCCTGGGCGTTGAGGCGTGCGCGAACGCCCACGCGGAGGCGCTGGCGCGACGGGCGCTGTTCGACGACCGCCAGGCGCTGTTCTTCGGCGTCAGCGTCGACCCGGCCGACGCTGCGTCGAGGGGCCTGAAGACCAGTGCGCCGGGGGTTCGTTACTTCCAGGACTACGACCTGGCGGTCAGCCGCCTCTACGGCCTTGTGCAGGGCGAGCAGCTTCGGCCCGCGATCTTCCTGCTCGATCCCATGCTGCGGGTCATGGCCGCCGAGCCCATCGAGGCGGTCGGCGCCGTCTTGGACCAGCTGGCGTCGGCGATCGAACAGGCCGCACGGGCCGAGTCCGCCTTTGCGCCCGTTCTGGTCGTGCCTCGCATCTTCGAGCCGGAAATTTGCGCCGAACTCGTCGGCTACTATCGCCAGATCGGTGGCGAGCCGTCCGGCTTCGCCATCGACGTGGACGGCCGCACCCTCCAGCGCGTCCATCCCGGGCTGAAGCGCCGACGCGACGTGTGGATCGAGGACGCGCGACTGCGCGGCGACGTGCGACGGCGACTGGTCGAGCGGCTCTTCCCCATGATCCAGCGCGCTTGGGGCTGGCGGCCGACGGAGATCGAGCGCGACATCGTCACCTGCTACGACAGCGCCGACCAGGGCTTCTTCAGCGCCCACCGCGACGACGCCACCGCCGGTACGGCGCACCGCCGCTTCGCCGTGACGGTGAACCTGAACACGCCGGACTACGAGGGCGGCGCCCTGCGCTTCCCGGAGTTCGGAGCGCGCCTCTACAAGCCGCCGACAGGTGGCGCGATCGTCTTTGGATGCAGTCTGCTGCACGAGGCGACGCCGGTGACCCAGGGCGTGCGCTATGCGCTGACCCCGTTCCTCTACGACGAAGCGGGGGCCGAACTCCGCGCTTTGAACCTGGCGCAGGTAGGCGAGGCGGCCTGAGCCTGCGGTGGTCGTACGAAGAGCCCCGCGGAGGTCATCCGCGGGGCTCTCGCTTGCATCGGCGTCAGGTCAGGAGGAAACGCCCGCCGCCGACGGCAAGATCAGGGCGAGGCCAGCTCAGTAGCAGGCGCGCACGCGCTGGTAGCCGCCCCAGTAGGGATTCCAGCGCACGACGCTGCGGCACCCGCCGTAGTAGGCGCCGGGATAGCCGTAGCCGTAGCCGTTGCCGTACCCGTACCCGTACCCGTAGTGTGGATGGTCGGCGATGGCGGCGCCGACGAACAGGCCGGCCAGGCCTGCTCCGATCGCTGCGCCGGGGCCCCACCCGCCGCCCCGATAGCCGCCATGCCAGCCGTAAGCTGCGGCGGGAGTGGCGGTGGCGAGCGCGGCCCCGCCAAGCGTCAGGGCGGCCAGGGCGGCTGTGACGATGGTCTTCATCTGGTGTCTCCGTCAGGCTTGAGGAAGCGCCGGGTTTGGAACCGGCTGGGTGATGACCATGCCGTTCTAGGCGGCCGGGACTGAACCCATGCGGACGGGCGTGTTCATTCTTGCGTCAGGCTGGAAGAAGCAGGCGAACCCAACGACCACCTTGCCGCATGCAGCGGGAGCTTGGCCGTGAAGCGGCGGATTCGGGAACGCAACGCCGGGTTTTGTGCGTTAGAGAGTTTCGTGGAGCCTATTGATGACACAAACCGACACGGCCGCTGAGACCGCGGCGGTTCACGCCCATCGTCGCCGCAAGGGGCCGCCTGTCATCCTGCGTTGGATTGGCGGCGTCATCGCCGCGCTGATCCTGGCGCTCGTGATCTTCCTGGCGCTGTTCAACTGGGACTGGTTCAGGCCGCCCTTGGCCAAGATGCTGACGGCGCGTCTGCACCGTCCGGTCCGCATCGTGGGCCACCTCAAGGTGCACCTGCTTACCTGGACGCCATCGGTCTCCCTGGGCGGCCTCCAGATCGGCGAGCCCGCATGGGCGCCCAAGACCGACCTGGCCGATTTCCAGACCATAACCGTCAAGATGAAGCTGCTGCCGCTGTTCACCGGCCAGGTCGTCCTACCGCTCGTGGAGCTGGATCACCCGCAACTCGCCCTGTTTCAGGACAAGAACGGCAAGGCCAATTGGGACTTCAGCGACGGCAAGAAGCCCGGCAAGCCCGCCAAGCTGCCGGCGATCCAGAACTTCATCATCGATGATGGCCATCTCGCGATCACCAGCCTGCAGCGCAAGCTGAGCTTCAACGGCACGATCAACGCGCACGAGCGTCAAACCGGCGGCGGCAAGGAAGGCTTCCGCCTCGGCGGCAAGGGCTCCCTGAACGGCAAGCCGTTCTTCATGAACGTGACGGGCGGCCCGTTGCTCAACGTAAAGCCCAACGTCGCCTATCCCTTCGACGCCGACGTCCGGGCCGGCGACACCGAGGTGACCGCCAAGGGTCAGGTGCCGCATCCGTTCAACCTGGGCCAGATCTACGCCGACGTCTCCCTGAGCGGGCGCGACCTGGCCGACCTCTACTATCTGACCGGCATCACCCTGCCCAACTCACCGACCTATCGCATCGCCGGACACCTCGTGCGTGACGAGCGGATCTACGAGTTCCAGCGCTTCAGCGGCCGCGTCGGCTCGAGCGATCTCGAGGGCAGTCTGAAGGCCGACATGTCCCACGGGAACCGCCCTGACCTTACCGGCGCGCTCGTCTCCCGCCGCCTGGACTTCAAGGACCTGGGCTCGTTGTTCGGCGCCACCGGGCGCAACACGCCCACGGCCCCGCACCTGGCGCTCACGCCGGCGAAGCCCGCCGCCAACCGTCGCCTGCTGCCGGACGCGCCTTTGGACGCCTCGCGCGTCAGGGCGATGGACGCCGACGTGACCTACAAGGCCGAGACGGTCCTGGCGGTCCCCAATCTGCCGCTCCGCTCGGTGTCGCTCGGCGTTCGCCTCGATCACGGATTGCTCAGCCTCAATCCCATCGACTTCCAGTTCCCGCAGGGCCGGGTGTCCGGCAGCGCCTCCATCAACGCGCGCAACGCGGTACAGCGCAACGCCGTCGATCTTCGGGTCAGCGGGATCAAACTGCAGAACTTCCTGCCCAAGGACCCGAAGAACCCGTCAGCGCCGCCTCCGCTGGAAGGCGCGCTCGACGCCCGCGCCCGGCTCTCGGGCGACGGCGACACGGTGCACAAGGCTGCGGCCACCTCCGACGGAGAAGTGGTCGCGGTGATCCCCGGCGGCGTCGTGCGCCAGGCCTTCGCCGAACTGATGGGCATCAATGCGGCCAAGGGGCTCTCGCTGCTCCTGGGCAAGAACCAGCAGCAGACCAACGTGCGTTGCGCCGTCGCCGACTTCCGGGTGCACAACGGCGTGCTGCAGGCGCAGCGCGTCGTCTTCGACACGGGCGTGGTGATCGTGAACGGATCAGGCGACGTCAACCTGAACGACGAAACCTTGAACCTGACCTTCAAGGGCGACTCCAAGCAGTTCCGCATCTTCCACCTGAACGTGCCGCTGACGATCGGCGGCCACCTGTCCGGCCCGACGTTCGGGGTGAAGCCGGCCGGCGCAGCGATTCAGGCCGGCGTCGGCGTCGCCTTGGGGGCGGTGGTCTTCCCGCCGCTGGCGATCCTGCCGTTTATCGATCCCGGGTTGGCGCGTAACGCCGACTGCGCCTCGGTGCTTCAGACAGCCAGAGCCGCCGGCGCAAGCATAAAGGCGTCTCAGATCACCCAAGCGCCGCATGTCGCGACCAAGTCGCATTGAACCTGGCATTTTTGTAAGATCAAACCCCGGGCGCTATCCATTCGAGTCGGGCATTAAAGAGTACCGGTCCGTGGGCGGTCCGGATCAGAAAGGTTTATCCGATGATGAAGCTTGTCCTCGCGGCGACTGCCGTCGCCACCCTCGCCGTCGCTCCGGCGTTCGCTCAGAACACCACCGGCGAGCACATGACCTCCACCCACATGACGCACAAGGCGAAGAAGAAGCACATGAAGCACAGCGCCATGTCGAACAGCACCATGGAAGCCGGCAACACTCAGTAAGACCGACGCCGGTCGTAGCTCTACGCTGATCAACGCCGCCGGACCTTACGTCCGGCGGCGTTTATTTTGTCGACGCTTCAAGTTTATCTCCCAACGCATTGCGGTCATACGTATTACCAAGCTTGGCTGAACCATTTCGGCTAGTCGGCGTTGTAACTCCGCTCGATTGGGGAACAGCCCCGCTGAAGTCAGCGCCGGTCGTGGCGCGCTGAGCAAGGAGAAGAGGCTATGAAGCGTCTGATGACGGCCGCGATGGCGGTGACCCTGATGTGTGGCGGAGCCGTCTGCGCTTACGCCCAGGACGCCGCCCAACCCCCCGCTGGCGACCCGTCGGCGCAGACCGCGTCCCCGCCAGCCGGTCGCGATCAGTCCGGCCCGGCTCCGCAGGGTCCGGACAACACCGGCCCGGCTCCGCAGGGTTCGGACACCACCGGCCCGGCCCAGCCGAACATGGCCCCGGGCGCCGGTCAGGCCGGCCCTGACCAAGCTGCGCC
>CAXTUT010000051.1:0-11671 GCA_964247465.1 uncultured Caulobacteraceae bacterium
GGTGATGAACTTCATCATTCTGCAGCGGGTCGACGCCATCGCCAACACCGCCGAGCGCATCGCCGCCGGCGATCTGTCCGCCCGCTCGCCGCTCGCCGATCGGCGCGATCCCTTCGGCCGGGTCGGCGCGTCGCTGAACGCCATGCTGGAGCGGATCGAGGAGCTGCTGACCGGGATGCGCACGGTCACCGACAGCCTCGCCCACGACCTCCGCTCGCCGCTCACCCGCGTCAAGGGCGCCCTGGCCCGCGCCATGCACGAGGGCGCCAGCGAGCAGGAGCGGCTGGATGCGGTGGAGGTCGCCCATGACGAGGTGGAGCGGACCCTGGCCACCCTGTCGGCCATGCTCGACATCGCCCGGGCCGAGACGGGCCTCTCACGCGAGATGATGGTGCAGGTCGACGTAACGGCCCTGGTGGACGAGCTGGCCGACTTCTTCACGCCGGTCATCGAGGACGCCGGCCAGCGGCTCGTCTTTCACGCGCCGGAGCTCGCGGTCATGGCGAAGGGCCACGAGGCCCTGCTCCGTCAGGCTGTCGGTAACCTGTTGCACAACGCCTCCCAATACGCCGGCGAGGGCGCGGTGGTCCGAGCGTCTGTGGCCCAGGATGGCGAGCAGGTCCGCATCACCGTGGCCGACACGGGGACCGGCGTGCCGGAGGATCAACGCGGGCGCGTGCAGGAGCGCTTCGTGCGGCTGGATCCGGCGCGCGGCCACGGCGGCACCGGCCTGGGGCTGGCGATCGTAGCCGCCTGCGCCAAGCTGCACAGGGGCGTGCTCAGGCTGGAGGACAACGCTCCAGGACTGCGCGCGGTGCTGGAGTTCCCGCAGGCGTGAGCGCGTCGGGAATGGCGGCTTCAATGCGCCGGGGCGGCCCGGCCGCCGATGTCTGAGCCCGCGTCGCGCGGCAGCCGCATGTAGACCGGCGCCGCCAGGAGCGACAGCGCGCCTATCACGAGGAAGGGGATGGTGAACTGGTCAGGCGTCAGCGCGCCGGAGCCGCGCGCCAGGTGCAGCGCCAGACCGCCGACGCTCACGCCCAGGCTCAGGCTCACCTGCTGGATGACGGTGGACAGGGTGGACGCCTGGCTCACGTCCCTGCGCGCCACGCCTCCGTAGGCCAGCGCGTTGGCCGCGGTGAAGTGCGCGCTGCGCAGAAATCCCGAAACGCCGAGCAGCAGGACGATGAGCGCCAAGGGCGTATCCGCACGGAAGGCTGCGGGCATGGCGGTCGCGAGCGCGGTCCCGAGCGCCGAGACGACGAGCACGCTGCGGTAGCCGACCTTGCGCAGGAGCGCGGGCGCGACGGGCTTGAGCAGCAGGGCGCCGACCGACTGGGAGATCGTCAGCAGGCCCGCCTTCACCGGCGACCATCCGAACCCGATCTGCAAAAGCAGCGGCAGCAGCAGCGGCAGGGCGCCCAAGCCCAGGCGCACCAGTGAACCGCCGACCATGCTGGCGCGGAAGGTCGGGTTCTGAAGCAGGCGCAGGTCCAGGACGGGATGGGGCGCCCGCCCGGCGTGCCTGATGAACGCCAAGAGCCCTACGACGCCCACGGCTGCGACCACCAGTTCGATGGACCACGGCGCAAGGCCAGTCCCGGTGGTCTCGGCGACGGCGGTCAGCGTCACGATCCCGACGGCCGCGAGGGCGAAACCCAAGGTGTCGAAGCGGCCCGGGTGCGGCTGCTCGATCTTGGGCACCAGCTTGATGACGGCGATGGCGCCGAGCACGCCGACGGGTATGTTGATGTAGAAAATCCATGACCAACTGGCCACGCCCAGGATCAGGCCGGCCAGCGGAGGTCCGAGCATGGGGCCGACGAGCGCGGGCATTGTGAACCACGACATGGCCGACACGAACCGGTCGCGCGGCGCGGAGCCCACCACGATCAGCCGCCCGACCGGCGTCATCATCGCGCCCCCTGCGCCCTGCAGCACGCGGGCGGCCACCAGCTCCCCCAGGCTGTGCGAGAGGCCGCAGAGCGCCGACCCGGCGAGGAAAACACCCATGGCGCAGAGGAAGACGCGTTTGGCGCCGAACCGGTCCGCAACCCAGCCGCTGGCGGGCGCGAACACCGCCAAGGCCAGCAGATAGGAGGTCAACGCGAGCTTGAGGTGCACCGGATCGGTTCGAAACGCGCGGGAAAGGGTCGGCAGCGCCGTGGACAGAGCCGTGGAGTCGATAAACTCCATGAACAGGGCGCTCGCCACCGCCAGCGGCACGAGGTTGGCCGAAAAGCCCGACCGGGTGGGAGGAGCGCTTTCCCTCGGGCGCTCTATCGGAGGCGCGACGGTCGGCTCGACTCCGCCGGTGTCGGCTCCGGCGGAGGTGACGAAACGGGTGCTATCCACGCCGCCTATCTACGCGCTGGACGCAGGGAGGCAAACGGCGAGCGGCGCTTCAGGCGGGCTGAGCCGGTCCGCGGGACCGGGCGTAGGCCTGGCTTCCACGCGCAAGCACCCGATCGGTGGCCAGGATGTCGGCGATGGCCACATCCTGGGCGCCCGCCACGCGACTGTAGAGCGATCCGAAATCCAGCAGGGTGACGTCGAGCAGTTCATCCAGCGACGGAATGACGAAGTAGACCTGCTGGAAATCGTCGATGCGGTAGGGCGTGCGCATGACGCGCTCCAGATCGAACGCGATACGGTTGGGCGACCGATCGTCCAGGCTGAACACCGACTCCGCATGCGACGACACGATGCCGGCGCCGTAGATGCGCAGGCCGTCCGCCGACTGCATCAGCCCGAACTCCACCGTGTACCAGTAGAGCCTGGCCAGGTTGTGCAACTGACCCAGCTGCAGCGCGCGAGCTCCGCCCCGCCCGTAGGCGGCCATGTAGTCGGCGAAGACGGGATTGCTTAGCATGGGTACATGGCCGAATACGTCATGGAAGACATCAGGTTCTTGCAGATAGTCGAGTTGTTCGGGTTTGCGGATGAAGTTACCGGCTGGGAAGCGTCGGTTGGCCAGATGGTCGAAGAAGACCGCATCGGGGATCAGCCCGGGAACGGCCACGACGCTCCAGCCGGTGAGCGCTCTCAACCGCTCGCTGATGCGCGCGAAATCGGGAACGCCCTCGCCGCGCAAGTCCAGGGCGTCCAGGCCATGCAGGAAGGCGTCGCAAGCGCGGCCCTCGAGCACCGAAAGCTGACGATCGTAAAGCGTCAGCCAAGTCTGGTGCTCTGCGGCCGAGTAGTCGCTCCAACCCTGTGCGATCGTCCAGTCCGCCGCAGCGTCGGGCGGAGGTGCGTTGATAAAGCCGTCCGCGCTCATGGGCATCGCCTGCTCGTCATCGACAACGCATCTGGTAACGCATTGACGCCCGACAAGGCGAGTCAGCGCGCCGCTCGGAGGCTCAGTGTGTCGCCTGGGGCCGGAGCTCGTACCGACCGTTCTCGAAGCGGTCGAATAACTCGCCGGCCTCGGGATGAGCGATCGGTTCGCCGCTGTCGTCCGCCAGCAGGTTCTGCTCGGAGACGTAGGCCGTGTAGCAGCCCTGCTCGTTCTCCGCGAGCAGGTGATAAAAGGGCTGGTCCTTGCGCGGCCGCGCCTCGGCAGGAATGGCTTGCCACCACGCCTCGGCGTTAGCGAACTGCGGGTCGACGTCGTAGATCACGCCCCGAAACGGGAACACACGGTGGCGGACCAGCTGGCCGAGCCCGAACTTGGCGACATGCGCTTCCATGACCTCCAGCTTCCGCCCGTCATGATGACCGATTGGTGAACGGCGGGCCGCTTGCAAGGAGATGATCCGCATACGGCTTCGTGCGGGGTTCGCGCGGGCGCCTCGCTTTGTTACACTGCAGGGGCTGAAGGTAGGGGCGCGTCGTCCGACCGGCGATGCGGGAGCGATGATGTCCGAGGCTGCGGCGGGCCAGCACGCGTCGGCTCGCCTGCAACACAGAGACTCTCCGCTTTACGGCGCGCTTGACCTCGGCACCAACAACTGTCGGCTGCTCATCGCGGCGGCGTCCGGGCGTGGCTTTCGTATCGTGGAGGCCTTCTCCCGCATCGTGCGTCTCGGCGACGGTCTGTCGCACACCGGCCGCCTGGACGGTGAAGCGATGGACCGCACCCTGGAGGCCCTGCAGATTTGCGCCAACAAGCTTGGGCGACGCGGCGTAGAGCGACTGCGCGCCGTCGCCACGCAGGCCTGCCGGCAGGCGACGAACGGCGCTGAGTTCATTAAGGACGTCGAGCGGCGGACGGGACTTCCGCTGCAGATCATCACGCCACGGGAGGAAGCCCAGCTCTCTGTCATGGGGTGTCTGAACCTCATCGATCAGAGCGCGGCGGCCGCGCTGGTGATCGACGTGGGCGGAGGGTCTACCGAACTCTCCTGGATGGACCTGCGCGGTGGAACGCTGCGTCGCCTGGGCGACCGGATCGCGCCGGACCGGCTGCCGATTCGCGCCTGGCTATCGATGCCGATCGGCGTAGTGACCCTGGCCGAGCGGTTTCCCGAGACCGACCCCGCGTCGCCCGAATGGTTTGGCCGGATGGTCGATCATATGAAGACGCAGATCTCGGCTTTCCGACACGCCGATGATCTTCGGCCTGTGTTCGCGGCGGGGCGAGGCCATGTCGTCGGCACGTCCGGCGCCATCACCAGCCTGGCCGGCCTGCACCTGGGACTGAAGCGGTACGACCGCTCGCAGGTGGACGGCCTGTGGCTGACCCACGCGGACTGCAGCGCCGTCGTCGACCGGCTGATGAACCTCGGACCCACCGCGCGAGCGGAGGAGCCTTGCATCGGCCCCGATCGCGCCGATCTGGTGCTCGCGGGCGCGGCGATCCTACAGGCGGTGCAGGAGGTCTGGCCTTGCGAGCGGGTGCGCGTCGCCGATCGCGGCCTGCGCGAAGGCATACTGCTATCGCTGATCGCTGCGGCCAAGCGCCCGTCTCAACGCCAAGCCGCGCTTGCGCCGCCCGTCATCGAAGCGCCCCATGGCTGACGACGAGCGGCGCCGGATGGTTCGTGCGCCCAGCGGCGGGACCGCGGCGGGTCGAGGCGTCGCGCAGCGGCTGAAGACGGCCAAGGCGCGCACCGCTTCGTCCCAGGCGTGGTTGGAGCGCCAACTCAACGATCCTTACGTTCAGCGGGCGCTCGCGGAAGGCTGGAGGTCGCGGGCGGCGTTCAAGCTGATCGAAATCGACGACCGTTTCCATCTCCTACGCCGTGGTCTGCGGGTGGCCGATCTCGGCGCGGCGCCCGGCGGCTGGGTGCAGGTTGCGCTGAAGCGAGGAGCGACGGCGGTCGTCGGCGTCGACCTGCTCGAGATCGATCCGATCGCCGGCGCGGACCTCATCCAGGCGGATTTTACCGTCGCAGGCGTTCCGCAAACCGTCCTGTCCAGGCTCGGCGGACCTCCCGATCTGGTCCTGAGCGACATGGCGCACAACACCGTAGGGCATCGGCGCACTGATCACCTGAAGATCATCGGCTTGATCGAGGCGGCCGCAGACTTCGCCATAGACACGCTAAAGCCAGGGGGCGGCTTCGTGACCAAGACGTTCCAGGGCGGCGCTGCGGGCGAACTGCTTGGACGGCTGAAGTCAGCCTTTACCGACGTGAAGCACGTAAAGCCCAAGGCCAGCCGCGCCGACAGCTCCGAGGTCTATCTGGTAGCGACTGGCCTTAAATCCCGATGACGACGCGCGGCAGGCCGGGAACACTCCGTAAGCGCCATGACAGCGCTACGGAGTGTCGCCGGCTTTCAGTCGCGGGCGTGGTGATCTAAGCCCGTCGACGTTGGATGTCGTCGAGCAATCTCAGGTGCTCCTTGATCTGGCCACGCGCGAGCATGGCGACATGGCGCAGGCCCGGCATGGAGCCGGAGCTTAGATAGCGCTCCTGGACCGCCAGCAGCTTCCGGTGGCCGTCGACCTGCATCATCACGTATTGTTGCTCGAAGCCCATGCCTGAGGCGGCTTGAAGCTGGGCCATCATCGCCTCCTGATCGGGCGTCAGTGGCGGGGCGGGCATGCCGCTGACCTCCTGCAAGATTTGGCCGATGGTGGTCTGCTCCGCCACTTCGAAACTTGAGAACTCCTGCACCGCGGGCGTCTGAGCCTGCGTCTGCGCAAGCTTGCTGATCATCAGCGAGAAGGTCCCGACGTGGGCGGTGTCCATCACCTCGCGACGTTCCAGCTCGCCCAGACGCGGCATGTCCTGCGCCAGAGCGACACCCGCCGCGCCAGACGCGACTCCAGCCAACAGGAGCGAAGCTCCAAGCTCTCGACGATTCATTCGGGCCTCCCACGACGTTTTGAAATCTCATTGGTCAACAACCTTCGGCCGCCGCAGTTCCTCCTGATCTAGGCGGACGCGGGAACGGGGACGAGCTGAATCGAGGCGGCGGCCGATGGTTGAAGTAGACCGTGGCGGACGGGGTGGGATTCGAACCCACGGTGGGCTTTCACCCACGGCGGTTTTCAAGACCGCTGCCTTAAACCGCTCGGCCACCCGTCCGGAAGGCGGGCCTCTTAGCAGCAACCGCGATCCGGGGCGAGACGCGGAGCCCTGGCGTGTAGTCATGTCGCGCTAACCGAGTTTTCAGTACCTGGCCCCATGCTGCACGGGGATCGGCTTTGGCCGGTGCAGGAGGCGGTCATGGCCGTTCGGCTGCAATCGCGCGGAACGACGCGGTTGACGAAGACGTCTAACGAAATCCAGTGGAGAACGGCGGCGCTGGGTGCGGTGGCGGCGTTCAGCCTGGCCGCGTGCGCCACCGCACCCGCACCCTCGGCACGGCTGGCTGGTATGGGCTTCGCCGACGGCGCGCGCACGACGCCTGGGCTCCGGCCGCGGGCGTACAACAGGCCGTATCAAGTGCGTGGACGCTGGTACACGCCGCTAGAGCAGCCCGGTTACGACAAGGTGGGATTGGCTTCCTGGTACAGCTACCAGGCCGGTCGTCGAACGACGGCGGACGGGGAGGTCTTCGACGCCCGCGTGGCTTCCGCCGCCCATACCACCTTGCCGATCCCCAGTTGGATAGAGGTGACCAACCTGGACAATGGCCGTAGCGCGCGGATACGCCTGAACGACCGTGGTCCATTTGTCTCCGGACGCCTCCTGGACGTCTCGCGCGGCGCCGCTGAAGAATTGGGCTTCATCGGTCGTGGCGTGGCGCACGTGCGCGTACGCTATCTCGGACCGGCCAGCGCATCGGCGTTCGACGCGCCCCTCCGGCTTGCAAGCCAGTCGCCGGTTCCCGCCTCTGCGCTGCCCCGCGACTACGCCTCAGCAGCGCCAGCGGTTCGTGTCCTGTCGGCCGGCGCAGAGGTCGCCGAGGACGCAGCGGCCTTGTTCGACGACGAGCCCGGACGCTCAGGCGCTCCTGAACCGCAGCCCGTGGCCGCCGTGGCAGGCGTCAGGAACGCCGACGGATCGCCGGGCGCAGCGTCCAGCCCTGCCGGCTTCAGCGTCCAAGCCGGCGCCTTCGCCGACCGCAGCAACGCGGAGCGGGCGGCCGAGCGGCTGAGCGGCCCCGGTGCGGCGCAGATCCGGCCGCTGGAGCGCGCAGGCCGCGCGGTGCTGTACCGGGTCGTCGTCGGCGCCTGGACGCAGGCCGACGACGCGGCCTCCGCTCGCGCGCGCATCGCTGCGCTGGGCTTCTCCGACGCCACGGTGATCGCGCGCTGAGCCGCGCTTCATCCTTGCCACTTCCGGTCACGAAGGCGATCAAGGGCGCGTGACACAGGCAAGGTTCATAAGCCTCGAAGGCGGGGAGGGGACGGGGAAGACAACCCAGATCCGTCGCCTGGCCAAGCGTCTGCGCGAGCGGGTCGGCGATGTCGTGCTGACGCGGGAGCCTGGCGGATCGTCTGGGGCGGAAACGCTGCGCGACCTGCTTGTCCGCGGCGACACGGACCGGTGGTCGCCCCTTTCCGAGACCTTGATCCTCTACGCCGCGCGCCAAGACCATCTGGAGCGGGTGATCAGGCCTGCGATCGCGCGCGGCGCCTGGGTGCTCAGCGATCGTTTCGCCGACTCGACCCGCGCCTACCAGGGTGCGGCGGGCGGCGTTTCCGCGGTGCTGCTGGCGACGCTGGAGCAGGCGGTGGTCGCCGACACGCGTCCTGATCTCACTTTGGTCTTGGACCTGCCTGTGGAGCAGGGCCTGGCGCGGGCGGCCGGCCGGGGGGGCGGCGAGCAACGGTTCGAGCGGAAGGGAGAGGATTTCCACGCCCGGCTCCGCCAGGCCTTCCTGGCCATCGCCGCGGCGGAGCCCGACCGGTGCGAGGTGCTGGACGCCACCTTGGGCGTGGACGCCCTGGGCGAGGCGGTCTGGGAGGTCGTGCGGCGTCGCCTGTTCGGAACGACGGCGTGAGCGGGTCGGACGCTCCCCGTCATCCTCGCGACGGCGTCCATCTTGAGCGGGTCGACGCGCAGGCCCAGGCCTTCGACGCCGCCCTGGCGCGTGGGCGATTGCACCACGCCTGGCTGCTCACCGGTCCTCAAGGCCTCGGAAAGGCGAGCTTCGCCTATCGCGCCGCGCGGCGGCTGCTGGGGGCCGGCGAAGGCGGCGCCCTCCTGACTCCGGCCGCTGACCTTGCGGTCAGCCGGCTGGTGTCGGCGCGATCCCATCCCGACCTGCTGGTGCTGGAGCGGCACGTGGAGAGCGGCCCTGCTCGCAAGTCCATACCCGTGGACGAGGCCCGCCGGCTCCCCGAGTTCTTCTCCAAGGCGCCCGCCCTGTCGCCCTGCCGCGTGGCCATCATCGATGCGGCTGACGACCTGAACGTCAACGCCGCCAACGCCGTGTTGAAGACGCTGGAGGAGCCGTCCGGTCACGGCGTCCTGTTGCTGGTCAGCCATGCCCCGGGGCGTCTGCTCACCACCATTCGCTCCCGCTGCCGCCGGCTCGCCTTCGCCCCCTGGCCGCAATCCGCGCTGGCCGAATTCGCCCGCAGCCGACTGGAACTGGACGACGTGGACGCCTTGCGCCTGGCCACGATGGCGCAAGGGACGCCAGGACGGCTGCTGGCGCTCGCAGGGTCGGCGGCGCTGGACCTTGACGAGGCCGCGGCCGGCTTGCTCGATCCCCTGGAAGGAGCCGTCGCCGACGCCTCGGCCTTGAAACTCGCCGACAGCCTGCGGAGCGGCGAGGGGGCGCAGACCTTCGCCCTTCTCATGGAACGCTTGGGCGAGCGGCTGCATGCGGCGGCTCTGCAGGCGGTGGACTCCGCCGCCTCTGAGACCTGGGCGAGCCTGTGGCGGCGGGTGAACGATCTTCCCGGCCGTGTCGAAGCGCTCAACCTGGATAGAACCGACGCCTTTTGGACCCTGCGCGCAGAGCTTCGCGCCGCCGTACTCGCCAGGGGTGCGCCGTGCTGAAGAACGCCCCGTGCTGATCGACAGCCACGTCAACCTTCACGCGCCGGCCTTCGACGCGGATCGCCCCGACGTCGTCGCGCGGGCTCGGGCGGGCGGCGTCGGGGCTATGCTGACGATCTGCGACCGACTCTCGAACTTCCCCGTCGTCGAGGCGATCGCCCTCGGCGAGCCGGACATCTGGTGCACCGTGGGCGTGCATCCGCACGAGGCGAAGGATCACCAGGGCCTGCAGGCCGAAGAGTTGCTGGACCTGGCCGCAGGGGCGCGCGTGATCGGGATCGGCGAGACCGGGCTGGATTACCATTACAACCTCAGTCCTAAGGACCAGCAGCACGCCGTGTTCGCGGTCCACATCGCTGCGGCCCAGGCCAGCGGCTTGCCGCTGGTGGTGCATACCCGCGAAGCCGACGATGACATGGCCCAGATGCTGGAAACCGCCTACAAGCGACGACCTTTCAAGCTCCTGATGCATTGCTATACGAGCGGGGCGGAGCTCGCGGCGCGGACGGCGGCGCTGGGCGCCTGGTTCTCCGTTTCCGGTATCGCCACCTTCAAAGCGGCGCAGGGAGTGCGTGCAGTGATCGCCCAGATGCCCGCAGATCGGATCCTGGTGGAGACCGACTGCCCTTACCTCGCGCCCGTACCCATGCGCGGGCGCCGCAACGAGCCCGCCTATCTGCCGCACGTGCTGGCGAGCCTGGCCGCCGTCCGAGGCTGGAGCCTGCAGGACGCCGAGACCCGCACGACGGACGCCTTCTTCGCCCTGTTCGATAAGGCGATCCGCCCATGAGCGACGCCCTGCGCTTCACCATCCTGGGCTGCGGTTCTTCAGGCGGCGTTCCGCGCGCCGATGGCGTGTGGGGGCTATGCGATCCGAAGGAGCCGAGAAACCGTCGTTCCCGCTGCTCCATGCTGGTGCAACGGCTGGGCGAGGGAACCGATGAACCCCAGACCACACTCCTGGTCGACACCTCGCCGGACCTGCGGTGGCAGACGTCCGCCGCCGAGGTCAGGCGACTGGATGCGGTGCTCTACACGCACGACCATGCTGACCAGTCCCATGGCATCGACGATCTGAGGGTCTTCTTTCTCACCAGTCGGCGTCGCACGCCCTGCTATATGGACCCGGTCACCAGCGACACGCTCACGCGCCGCTTCGATTACATCTTTGAGACGCGTAGTGGATATCCCGCCATCTGCGAGGCTCGTGCGCTGCCGCCGCACGGCGAGCGCTGGGCGGTGGACGGGCCCTCCGGCGCCGTACCGATCCTGACCTTCGACCAGGACCACGGCGGCATACGCTCGGTCGGCTACCGCATCGGTCCGGTCGGCTACTGCAGCGACGTGGTGGATCTGCCGCCGAGCGCTATGCAGGCCCTGGCAGGCGTGGAGGTGTTCATCGTCGACGCCCTGCGCGACAAGCCGCACCCGACCCACGCCCACGTCGCCATGGCGCTGCATTGGATCGAGCAGCTCAAGCCCGCACGCAGCATCCTGACCAATATGCACAGCGACTTGGACTATCGCGACCTGCTCGGCCGCCTGCCACCCGGCGTAGAACCCGCCTACGATGGCATGGTGATCGAGACCGGGCTCTGAACCGCCAAGGCTAAGGCCCCTCGCGGCCTGCCTCCTCGTGCCTGTCATGACAGGCGATCGCTACGGCCGACACGTTCTTGGCTTTGCGCCGTCCGTATCATGACCTTTGAGGCGTCCCCGGGTAGTGCAATCGTCAGACCGCCAGTTACTATCCAGGCAGGATCGCGTGGCCGGGAGATGGGAGTTTCACGCTTTGCGCGACGCCGAGCGCGACAGAGTAATCCGCATCGTCGGCGAACGACCCCACCAGGAGAAGACGTTCCCCGCCAACGCCGGAGACGTCCGCAATGCAACTGACATAGGCGACGACAGGCTTGCCGTCAGGCGAGCTGGCCGAGACGTGATCGAAATCGATCTCGTGACCCTGGCCGAAAATCTGCACGATCCCGATCGGCCCCAGCGGCAGAGTGCGTCCACTCCCCGGACCGACCATGCCGCGCTCCTGAGCCAGGACGACGTCGCGGGCGCTCGCCGCCGCCGTGGCTACCTTGATATTGATCCAGCTGCTTCCCGAGCGAAGCTGCACGCCGACCTCCCCGTTCTTTTCCTTTGTAGTCGCTGTCCACCCTGCGGGCACGGCCAGAGAGAACCGGCGCTGGGGATCGGTGTAACGTCCCGCAGCCTCGGGCGTCCCGCTCCCGGCGGCCGCCGGATCGTCGCGACCGAGCAGGATGCCGAGGCGGCGGGCGCAGTCTTCCTGCGTCATCGTCCCGGCGGCGCAG
>CAXTUT010000052.1:0-11490 GCA_964247465.1 uncultured Caulobacteraceae bacterium
GGCCGAAGGCGACGTTGGCGGCGGAGATCATCTCCTCCACCATCTTGTTCACGCTCTCGGGCATGCCCTGGCCGCCCCACTCCGGGTCCGCGGCGATGGAGGACCAGCCGCCTTCGCGGAACAGTTTATAGGCTTCCTTGAAGCCGGTCGGGGTCCGGACGACCCCGTTCTCGAGCCTGCAACCCTCCTGGTCGCCTACCGCGTTGGTGGGCAGCAGGACTTCGGTGGCGATCTTGGAAGCCTCCTCCAGCACGCTGTCCACCACGTCAGGGGTGAAGTCGGCGTATTTCGGATAGGCGTTGATCTTGTCCAGCCCGTGCAGCTCGTGCAGCACGAAGCGCATGTCGCGGAGCGGGGCGTTGTAGGTCTGCATGGGTCGGAACCTGTGTTCGAGCGGGCCGGTTGAAGTCGCCTCTTCCTGAGCTTGTCGAAGGATGAGGCCGAAGTCAGGCGTTCAGTCTGGCTTAGTTCCTAAGCGGCTTGCCGGTTTCGAGCATGTGCTCGACCCGCGCCAGCGTGCCGGGAGTCTTGATCAGGCGCAGGAAGGCCTGGCGCTCCAATTCCATCATTTTGTCCTCCGGCACGATGTCCACAAGGTCGGCCTCTCCCCCGGAGAGCACGCCGGCCAGCTCGCCCGCCACGACGACGTCGTGCGGGGTCGCCACGCCGGTCTTGCGGAAGCCCGCGACGACGCCCTCCATGGCCACGCGGCCCGACTCGCCGGGTACCCTGAACTCGGGCTTTTGCGGCGGGGCGTAGTCCACCGCTAGCTCCAGGGCGCGGGCCTTGGCGTCGTAGAGCAGACGGTCGCGGTTCATGGTGATGCGGTCGGTGGGACGCAGGAACATCAGCTCGCGCGCCTCGGCCGCCGACTTGGAGACCTTGGCGGTGGAGATGGTCTCGAACGCCTTGGCCACCGCGGGCATCGGCCCCTTGGGCATCATGGGACTGGTCACGCCGCGCTGGATCAGCTCGCCGCAGCCGCCCCAGCCCGGCACCACACCGACGCCGCACTCCACCAGACCCATATAGGTCTCGGCGTGGGCGACGATGGCGTCGGACTGCAGGCAGATCTCGCAGCCGCCGCCGAGCGCCATACCCGCTGGCGCGGTCACCACCGGGAAGGGCGCGTACTTCAGCGCCTTGAAGGTGCGTTGGCCGGTCTCGATCAGCCGCTCCACCTCGCCCCACGCGGCGATGTTGGCGGCGAACAGAGCCAGGCCCAGGTTGGCGCCGGCTGAGAAGTTATCTGCGTCCGTATAGACCACCAGCGCCTTGTACTTGTCCTTGACCAAGCCGATGGCCTGGTTGAGCAAGACCATGACGGTCTCGTCGAAGGCGTTCATCTTGCCGGTGAACTCCACGCAGAGCACGCCGTCGCCGATGTCCCAGGCCGCGGCCGAGGCGGTCTTCAGCACCGGCTTGGAGGCCAGCTTGATGTCCTCCAGCTTCAGCACGCCGACCGGACGCTCCACCCGGTGATAGGCCCCGTCGGTCCCGAGATAGGCGCGCCGGCCGTCCTCGGTCTTGTAGAAGGTCCCCTCACCCACCTTGTCCAGCAGCTCAGGGACGGGCTTGCCCTCAACCCGCAGGCGGTCGGCCACGGTCTTAGGGCCGAGCTTGTCCAGCAGCTCGAATGGACCGGACTTCCAGTTGAAGCCCAGACGCATGGCCTCGTCTACGCCCAGGATGTCGTCGCTGATCTCCGGGACCAGGCTGGCGGCGTAGGACAGGACCGGCGCCATCACCTTCCAGGCGTAAGCGGCGTACTTGTCGCGGCCGGCGAGGAGCGCGCGGGCGTCCTTGGCGGCTGCGGACGACAGGGCGAACTTGGTAGAGGTCTGGTACTCGCCGGTGACCAGGCCAATGGATTCCTTCACCTTCCCGGCGGTCTTATTGATGCGGTAGAAGCCGCCCTTGCCCTTGCGGCCGGTGTAGCCGTCGGCAATCATCTTCTCCAGCAGCGGCAGGTCGCGCACGCTGGCGTGGAAGGCGTCGCCGGCCGGCAGGGTCGCCTTCATGCTGGCGTTGATGTGGGGCATCAGGTCGAGGCCCACGAGGTCCAGCAAGCCGAAGACGCCCGTGGATGGAAAGCCGAACGGCTTGCCCATCACTGCATCCGCCTCCTCCACCGACAGGCCGGCGTCCATGGCCTCCACCACCGCCTGCTGCATCCAGAGCGTGCCGATGCGGTTGGCGATGAAGCCCGGCGTGTCCTTGGCCCGCACCACCGTCTTTCCCAGCCGATGGTCGCAGAAGGCGCCGACCCGCGCCACCAGCTCGGGGTCGGTCTCAGGCGAGGCGACCACCTCCAGCAGGCGCATGTAGCGCGGCGGGTTGAACCAGTGAGTGATCAGGAAGTCGCGCCGGAAGCCTTCCGGCAGACCCTCCAGCAGCTTGCCCAAAGGGATGGTGGAGGTGTTGGAGCTGACCGCCGTCCCGGGCCGGCGCACCTTGTCGAGCCGCTGGTAGAGCGACTGCTTCAGGTCCACTCGTTCAATGATCGCCTCGCAGATCCAGTCGCACCCGGCGACCTTGTCCAGGTGATCCTCGATGTTGCCGGTCTCCACCAGCTTGGCCGCGGCGGACGACATGAAGGGCGCCGGCTCGGTCTTCAGCATCTTGGCGACCGCGGTCTTGGCGACGCTGTCACGGTCGTTGTCGCCGGGCTTGACGATGTCGAGCAGCAGGACGGGCACGCCACTGTTGGCGACTTGCGCCGCGATGCCGGCGCCCATGACACCGGCGCCGATGACGCAGACCTTCTTGATCGAGCTTTCAGTTGCTTGGGGCATGGCTTCAGACCGCCTCGAGCACGGTGGCGATGCCCTGGCCGCCGCCGATGCACTGGGTCGCCAGCGCGTACTGGCCGCCCTCGCGCTTGAGCAGGCTCGCCGCCTTGCCGACGATCCGCGCGCCGGTGGCGCCCAGCGGGTGGCCCAGCGCGATGGCGCCGCCGTCCAGGTTGATGGTGTCGGCGTTGAGGCCGAGCTCCTGGGCGCAGGCCAGGGCCTGGCTGGCGAACGCCTCGTTCAGCTCCACCACGTTCAGCTGGCCAACCGACACGCCCGCCCGGTCCAGCGCCTTCTTCGAGGCGCCGATGGGGCCGAGGCCCATGACGTCCGGCGCGCAGCCGGCGACGCCCACGCTCTTGATCCGCGCCAGGATCTCCAGCCCGTGCGCCCGGGCGTAGTCCTCGCTGGTCACCAGCACCGCCGAGGCGCCGTCGGTGAGCGGCGAGGAGGTGCCGGCGGTGACCGAGCCCTCCTTGTCGAAGGCGGGCTTCAGCCCGGCGAGCGCCTCGGTCGTGGTGCCGGGGCGGATGCAGCCGTCCTTGCTGACCAGGCCGGCCTTGGTCTTGATCGGCACGATCTCGGCGTCCAGGCGGCCGCCGGCCTGGGCCTCGGAGGCCAGCTTCTGGCTGCGGACGGCGAAGGCCTCCTGGGTGGCGCGGGGGATCTGGTAGCGGCGGGCCACGTTCTCGGCCGTCTCGCCCATGCTCATATAGGCGGCGGAGGTGCGGGCCAACTCGGGGTTCGGCAGCGGGTTGTAGCCGCCCATGGGCACGCGGCTCATGCTCTCCACGCCGGCGGCGATGAAGACCTCGCCCGCGCCGATGGCGATCTGGCCCACCGCGTTGTGCACCGACGACATGGAGGAACCGCAGAATCGGTTGATGGTCATGCCGCCCACCTGCAGCGGCAGGTCGGCCAGCAGGCCGATCATGCGCGCCACGTTCAGGCCCTGCTCGCCCTCGGGGAAGGCGCAGCCGACCACGATGTCCTCGATGTCCTCGGGCGCGACCTTGGTGCGCACGATCAGCTCGCGGATCACCTGGGCGCAGAGGTCGTCGGCGCGCACCCGCGCCAGCTCGCCCTTGCCCGCGAAGTGGAACGGCGAACGGGCGTAGCCCGCGATCACCACGTTGGTCATGCGTCCGGTCTCCACAGCGACCTGGTGCACGCAGCCGAGTCGCCAGGTTCACCTATACGTCAACTCGCCGAGCAGATAGCAACGACCCGGCAGCTTGGCAACCGACATACGCCCGAAGACCGCTGCCGGGTCACAGCATTTTGCCAAGTTCGACAGAACCGATGTTGCCGTGAAAACGCGTTTACGATCAACTCAGTCGGAATTGCGTCATTCGCTTGACGCTTAGCGCCAATCCTTCGATACGGCCACCGCTCGGCGTGAAACATGGCGCTTTGTTGTCGCAGTTCGTCCTGTTCGGAGCTGCGGGCGTGGAGATTTCAGGTGCAGACGAAGATGATGATCGGCATCCCAAAGCGCGCCCTGCTCGCGGGCGCGGGCCTGGCCGTCCTAGCCACGGGCCAAGCCCGCGCGGCGGGCTTCTACATCGGTGATCCCAACGCGCGAGCGTCCGGCCGGGCCTTCTCCGGCGAAGCGGCCGACACGGGCGGCGCGAGCCTTTTCTACAACCCCGCCGCGATCGCCGGAGTGGATCGCAGCGAGCTGACGACCAGCGTCACCGCCGTCCTGGTGGACGCGCGCGTCAGCAACAGCGGCTCCACCATTACCCAAGGCGGGGTGACCAGCCCCATCACCGGGACGCAAAACGCCTTCCGGCCCGTCGAGCTCGGCGTGGTCCCCTCGTCGGATACGGTGCTGCGGATCAACGACCAGTTCTCCATCGGCCTGGCGGTCAGCTCGCCCTTCAGCTTCGCCACCAAGTACGACGACAACGACGCCTTCGTACGCTACGACGCGCGCACCACCCGCCTGACCACCATCGACGTCCAGCCGACGCTCGCCTGGCGGCCGGTCAAGTTCATCGGCATCGGCGCGGGCGCGGTGATCGAGTACGACAACGCGGTGCTGAACAACGCCCTGCCCCAGCTAGCAGCCGGTCAAGCCGACGGCTTCGACGACCTGCATGGCAACGGCTACGCCGCGGGCTACACCGTCGGCCTGCAGCTACACCCCACCGACACGGTGACGGTCGGGGGCGCCTACCGATCCGAGATCACCCACACGCTGACAGGCCTGGTGCGCATCCAGGGCCTGCAGGGCATCCTGGGGCTCGGCAACACGACGGGCGTCGGGGCCGCCGCCGCGGCCACGTTCAACACGCCCTACACCGCCACCTTCAGCGTGCGCTGGCGGGTGACGCCGCGGCTGACGGTGGAGGGCCAGGGCGTACGCTTCGGCTGGAGCGACTTCAACCAGATCGCGCTCAGCGGCGGGGGCGGCCTGCTGCCGAACTTCGCAGAAAACTACCACGACACCACCAGCGGCGCGCTCGGCTTCGACTATGACGTCACGCCCAAGTTCACGGTGCGCGGGGGCGTCCAGTATGACCCTACGCCGACGCCCAACGTCGGGCGCGACGCGCGGGTGCCCGACGGCGATCGTTTCCTGTTCGCCGGCGGCTACTCCTACAAGGTCAGCCCGCGCCTGGTGTTTGAAGGATCGATCCAATATATCGACTTCATCCCCTCGCACCTGAACCACGACGCCAGTCAGTTCGGCAACATCTCGCCGGCGCTGGACGTACCGATCAACATCCAGGGTGAGGTGCACGCCAACGCCGAAACCTTGTCGGTTGGAAGCCACTTCTATTTCTGACAACGGGAGGGCGGCGATCCGAGGCGGCGAGCTGCAAGCGGTGGGACCGTCCTCCGACAACGGGAAGGCCTTATCCATGGCGCCGACGGACGACTTCGTGAACCTCTCGCGGGTGGCAGGCCCCGACGCTCTGCCCTTGCGCCCGCTGCCGCAGCTGCTCGACGAGACCGTGGCGAAGGCCCCGGCTGCGCCGGCCATGGAGTTCCTCGGCCGTCGGTGGAGCTATGGCCAGCTCGCCGATCTCGTGCTCAGGGCGGCGCGTGGGCTGCAGCGGATCGGCGTCAAACCCGGCGACCGCGTAGGCCTGTGCCTGCCGAACACCCCCTACTTCCCGATCTTCTATTTCGCCGCCTTGAAGGTCGGCGCGGTCATCGTGAACTTCAGTCCGCTTTATGTGGAGCGAGAGCTGGCGTTCCAGATCAAGGACTCCGGCACGAGCGTCATGGTCACCGTCGATCTTGCGCTGGTGCTGGGCAAGCTCGGCAACGTCGCCGCCGCGTCGGGGCTGCGCAAGATCGTGGTCTGCCCCTTCGCCGTGGCCCTGCCGACCGTGAAAAGCCTGCTGTTCATGCTGGCGCAGGGCAAGGACATCGCCCGCTGGCCGCGCAATGACGATCTCTATGTCGGCTACGCCCGCATGATCGCCGACCGCACACCGCCCACGCCGCACACGATCGACGCGGAAAAGGACGTGGCGGTGATCCAGTACACCGGCGGCACCACGGGCCAGCCCAAGGGCGCGACCCTCACTCACGCCAACCTGTGCGCCAACTGCGCCCAAGTCATTCACCATGTGGGCGAGACCGGAAAAGGCGAGCAGCGCATCATCGCCGTACTGCCGATGTTCCACGTCTACGCCCTGACCTACATCTTGAATTACGGCACAGCCATCGGAGCGGAGCTGGTGCTGGTGCCGCGCTTCGAGCTCGCCGCGACGATGAAGACAATCCGGACGCGCAAGGTCACCAACTTCCCCGCCGTGCCGACCATTTACAACGCCGTCAACCACGCCAGCCCCAAGGTGCGGGGCGATCTCAGCTCGCTGCAGTACTGCATCTCAGGCGGCGCGCCCCTGCCGGTGGAAGTCAAACAGACGTTCGAGGCGCTGACCGGCTGCGTGCTGGTGGAGGGCTACGGCCTCAGCGAAACCTCGCCCGTGGTCGCCACCAATCCGCTGGACAAGGGCGGCAAGCCCGGCTCGGTGGGCGTACTGATGATCGGCACGACCGTGGAGATCCGCGATCCCGAGGATCCTCACAAGGTTCTGGCCCAAGGCGACAAGGGCGAGATCTGCGTGCGCGGTCCCCAGGTCATGCGCGGCTACTGGAACAAGCCGGACGAGACGAAGGAGACCTTCGTGGACGGGGCGCTGCGCACGGGCGACATCGGCTATGTGGACGAGGACGGCTATCTGTTCCTGGTGGACCGCAAGAAGGACCTGATCCTGGCGGGCGGCTACAACGTCTATCCGCGCGTGATTGAGGAGGCGCTATACCAGCATCCGGCGATCCGCGAGGCCACCGTGATCGGCGTGCCCGACAAGTACCGGGGCGAGGCGCCCAAGGCCTTCGTGACGCTGAGGCCTGACCAGACGGTCACGCCGGAGGCGCTGAAGAGCTTCCTCGCCGACCACCTGAACAAAATCGAGATGCCGCGCGAGATCGAGATCCGCGAAGAGCTGCCCAAGACTATGATCGGCAAGCTTTCCAAAAAGGAGCTGGTCGCCGAGGAGGCGGAGAAGCGCAAGGCCGCCGGCTGACCGCCGAACCCGGACGTTGCGGAGCGGCGCTGGGAGCGTAACAATGGACTTCGACGAGTCCAGTGGGAGGATGAGCGATGGCCAGGGCGCAGGCCGCCGAGCCGGCGCCGACGCGCCTTCTCGCCATAACCGAACTGGCGCAGCAGCTTGGCGTCACCGCCCGGGCCATCCGCTTCTATGAGGACAAGGGGTTGATCTCGCCCGCGCGCGCGGGCTCCTCCCGGGTCTATTCCAAGCGCGAGCTGGCGCGCATGCAGCTCATCCTGCGCGGCAAGCGGCTCGGATTTTCGCTGCGCGACATCAAGCAGTTCCTGGACCTCTACGACATCGATCCCACTCACCTGGAGCAGCACCGGCAGTTGCTGGCGCGAGTGCGCCATCGCATTGATGAGCTGGAGAAGACCCGCACCGCTGTGACCGACACCCTGGCGGAACTCGAAGAAATAGAGCAACAGACGCTGATCGCTTTGGGCGAGCCGCTCCGCCCCGCGAACTGAGCGAGAGGGAACAGCCTTGGCCTGGACGACCGCAGACATGCCCGATCTGACCGGGCGCACGGCCCTGGTGACCGGCGCCACCGATGGGCTTGGACTGGAGACCGCCCTCGCGCTCGCCGCCAAGGGCGCGCGCGTCATGCTGGCGGGGCGCAACGCCACCAAGGGCGAGGCGGCCTTGAAGCGCATCCGCGACGCTCAGCCCAACGCCGACATCAGCTTCGAATCGGTGGAGCTGGAGGACCTCTCCACTGTGCGCAGTTTGGCCAGGCGAGCCGGCGTCCAGCCGCTAGACATCCTGGTCAACAACGCCGGCATCATGGGCGGGGCGCGCCGCACTACGGTCAGCGGCTTCGAGGCGCAGCTCGGCGTCAACTATCTCAGCCATTTCGTATTGACCGGCGCGCTGCTGGAGGCGCTTCGCGCCGCGCCCGCGCCCCGGGTCGTCAGCCTGTCGAGCCTGGCGCACCGGGTCGGCAGCATCGCTTTCGATGACCTTCAGTCGCAGAAGGGCTACGCTCCGTTTCGCGCCTACGGCCAGTCCAAGCTCGCCATGCTGATGTTCGCCCTGGAGCTGCAGCGACGCAGCGACCGGCACGGCTGGGGGCTGATCAGCGCCGCCGCCCACCCGGGCGGCTCCGCCACCAACCTTATGACCGCCTCTGGGTCGTCCAAGCTGGTGACCCGGCTTGCAGCCATGGTGACGCAGAGCGCGGCGGCCGGAGCGGAGCCGACCCTGCTGGCCGCCACGCGGGCGGACCTACCACCGGCGAGCTACTGGGGGCCAACCGGCGCCATCGAGTTCAAGGGTCCGCCCGGGCCGGCCAAGATGTCTGGCCGGGCGGCCGATCCCGAGGCCGCCGCACGCCTGTGGGAGGCGTCGCAGGCGTTGACCGACAATCCCTTCGGCATGGGCGCGTGAGCGGCCTTCATTCGTTGGATGGGGTACAGGTCGAAACGCCCGGGGCCGGCGACTACTGGGTCGCGCCCAACGCCACCCTGGTGGGACGGGTGATCCTTCGTCGTAACGCCAGCGTCTGGTTCAACGCCGTTCTGCGCGGCGATAACGAGGCCATCGTGGTCGGCGAGAACAGCAACGTGCAGGACGGGGCGGTGCTGCACACCGACATGGGCTCGCCCCTGACGATCGGGCGCGACGTCACCGTCGGCCACTTGGCCATGCTGCACGGCTGCGAGATCGGCGACGGCAGCCTGGTGGGGATTGGAGCTGTGGTGCTGAACGGCGCCAAGATCGGCCGGGGATGTCTAATCGGCGCAAAGGCGCTGATCGGCGAGAACAAGGTCATTCCCGACGGCTCAGTGGTGCTCGGCGCGCCGGGGCGGGTCGTGCGCACGCTCGACGAGGATGGCCGCGCCGCGCTTGCGGCTGGCGCGGCCCATTACGTCAAGAACTGGCGGCGCTATGCGGCCGGACTTCAAGCGGCGCTGTAGACGCTCGGTCAGACGGTTCAGCCGCCCAGAAGGCGAAAGACGGTCTCGACCAGCAGCTTCACCATGGGCACCGCAACCACCATAACGCCCGTGAGAGCGCCGGTCAGGCTGAGTGTGGAAACCATTCTGTCGTCTCCTCTTCAGACCGCTCTGACGGCGGGTATGACCACACTGTAACATCAGCCGCGCCAGCCGCCGCATGGATTTTTTGCTCTGATCAAAAACATCTTAGAAATTTAGCATGATAGGCAATTTATTTCGGCGGCGCGTTCAGGCTCTCGCGATCGGCGTCCGCGTTCCGCCCTCATGACTCAGCGTGACTCAGCTTTGGATGAACCGATGGGATCAGCCGTGGTCGTCGGAGCCAGCGGTGGGATCGGGCGGGCGCTGACGCAGGCGTTGGTGCGACAGGGGCGCTACGCTCACGTGCATGCTTGGTCGCGATCCGACGCGCAGCCGCCGCAGGGGGCGCTCGCCGGCCGCATGGATGTCACCGACGAAGCGAGCGTGGCCGAGGCCGCCGCCGCCGTCGCCGGCCCGATCGACCTCGTCATCGTGGCCAGCGGGCGGCTGCAGGGCGAGGGCGTGTCGCCGGAGCGGAGCTTGTCGGAGCTGAGCGCCGACGCCCTGACCCGCATCGTCCAGGTCAACGCCATCGGTCCGGCGCTTGTGGCCAAGCACCTTACCCCGCGTTTCCCCAAGGATCGGCGCGCGGTGTTCGCGGCGCTCTCGGCGCGGGTGGGCAGCATTGGCGACAACCGTCTGGGCGGCTGGTACGGCTACCGCGCGTCCAAGGCGGCCCTGAACATGCTGCTCCGCACCCTGGCGGTGGAGCTTGGCCGCACCCGGCCGTTGGCGGTGTGCGCATCGCTTCATCCCGGCACCGTGGACACCGCCCTCAGCCGTCCGTTCCAGCGCGGCGTGGCGGCGGGCGCACTGTTCACGCCGGACCACTCCGCCGCCCGGCTGCTGGATGTGGTGGACGGCCTGACGCCCGCCGACAGCGGCGGCTTCTTCGCCTACGACGCCAGCCGCATCCCCTTCTGAGCCGGGACGACGGTCAGCCGAAGCTGCGCCCGATGGCGTAGAAGCGCTGCGCCCGCTGCTCGCGCAAGGCGTCCGGCGAGAGGGTGGACAGGGCGCGCAGCTCGTCCTGCACCGCATCGCCCACGGCCTGGATGGCCGCCTGCGGGTCGGCGTGGGCGCCGCCGGTAGGCTCCGGGATGATCCGATCCACGATCCTTAACCCGATAAGCTCCTGGGCGGTGATGCGCATGGACCTGGCCATATGCGCCGCATGAGCCTGGTCGCGGAACAGGATGGAGCTGCCCGCCTCCGGCGAGATCACCGAATAGGTGGAATGCTCCAGGATGAGCACGCGGTTGGCGCCCGCGAGCGCCAGCGCGCCGCCGGAGCCGCCCTCGCCGGTGATGGTGGCGATCATGGGCGTGCCCAACGTCAGGCCCCGCTCGGTGGAGCGGGCGATGGCCTCGCCCTGCCCGCGCTCCTCTGCGCCCACGCCGGGATAGGCGCCGGCGGTATCCACCAAGCTCAGCACCGGCAGGCCGAAGCGCTCCGCGAGATCCATCAGGCGCACCGCCTTGCGGTAGCCTTCCGGCCGCGCCATGCCAAAGTTGTGCTTCAGCCGCGTCTCGGTGTCGTGGCCCTTCTCGTGACCCATGACCACCACAGGCGCGCCGCGGAAGCGGCCGAGCCCGCCCACGATCGCCTGGTCGTCGCCGAACACCCGGTCGCCGCGCAGCTCCACGAAGTCCTCGATCAACACCCGGAGGTAGTCGGGTAGGTGCGGTCGGTCGGGGTGGCGCGCCACCTGCGTCTTCTGCCAAGGATCCAGCCGGGCGTAGACGTCGCGGCGGAAGCGTTCGGCGCGGTGGCGCAGCGCCTCCATCTCCACGTCGAAAACGCCAGGGTCGTGGGAAGCCGACAGCTTGGAGAGTTCGTCCAGTTTGGACTCGATCTCCGCGACTGGGCGCTCGAAATCCAGGTAATGACGCGGGGGCGTCGACATCGCGCAGGCGTGATCCAGCCGTTTCAGGAGCGCACGACCTTTAGGCGCAAACCCTCGCATCTGCCAGAGGCCCGGCCGTGCAGTCGCCCTCGGCCCCTTTGTATGCCGCACCGCACGCTCCTACATAAACGCGTGCGGCTGCGACGCCCTGGCGCAAGCCTTCGCAGTTG
>CAXTUT010000053.1:0-11438 GCA_964247465.1 uncultured Caulobacteraceae bacterium
TGGAAGGCCACCGC
Source organism: uncultured Caulobacteraceae bacterium (assembly GCA_964247465.1). GTDB lineage: Bacteria > Pseudomonadota > Alphaproteobacteria > Caulobacterales > Caulobacteraceae > CAHJWH01. Next base: position 15 of record CAXTUT010000053.1, read on the forward strand.
CCCCCTATCCGCGACGGAGGCGTCGCTGGAGGCCACGCCGACGCCTCGGGCCGCCATGCCGCCCGCGCCGGACAGCGCGGAACCCGCCAGGGCCAGGATGACGAAGGAGGTCGCCGCCCACACCGCGATGCCCTGCAGCGTGCCGCCGTGATGGTCGGGGTTAGCGGTGGAGCGCCCCGCAACCCAGGCGCCGAAGCCGAGCGCCACCAGGTTCGCCAAGCCGACCCAAAGCAGGCCCACGATACCGGCCGTCGCCGCAGCGCCCGACGTCTGGCCGAACGTCGCATAGGCGATGCCGAGCGCGGCGCCCAGAATGTTGAGCATGAAGGCGGTGATCAACGCGACCACGGCGCCCAGGATGGTCGAGCCCCACGTAACCAGGGGATAGGCGTAGTGTTTCTCGTAGGACCCTGTGTCGCTCATCGTCTCGCCTCCCAAACGGATGAAATCGTTCCGTAACCTGAATGACAAGAAACGGGGGTGTGTTCCTCCGAGGCGCCTTTCGGTCGTATTCGCGCCTTCGTCGAAGCGCGCCGCGGCGTTGCGGGCAGGCTCGAACCGGCTTGTCGGACGTCGGATTTGGCGGCAGGACCCGGGTATGGCGTCCTTGCTTTCCCGAACCCGCCGCAACCGTGCCGCTCTCGTGACCGCCTGCGCCCTGGCGGTCGCCGGCAGCGTCTGGGCTTGGCGCGCGCGGGCGGCGGACTCAGGCGCGCTGTGGCGGGTGGTGCACGATCTGTGCGTGACCGACATGAAGATCAGCGGCCATGCGGCGCCCTGCGTCTCGGTGGACCTCGCCCAGGGGTTCGCGGTCCTGAAGGACCTGCGCGGCCGCACCCAGCTGCTGCTCATTCCCACTGCGCGCGTCGGAGGCATCGAGAGCCCGCTCCTGCTCGCGCCGGGATCGCCCAACTACTGGCGCGACGCCTGGAACGTACGGCCGCTGTTCGACCAGCAGGCGGGGCGATCGGTCCCGCGGGACGACGTCGCCCTGGCGGTCAATTCGATGAACGGGCGCACCCAGAACCAGCTGCATATCCACATCGACTGCATCCGGGCCGGACTGAAGTCCGCGCTCCAGGCGGGCATCGCCGGCCTGAGCTCTCGCTGGACGCCGTTCGGCGGCTACGCGGACGGCCGGTACAAGGCGCGCTGGGTCGCCGGCGAGGACCTGGGCGAGCGCGACCCGTTCAAGCTGCTGGCCGAAGACCCGGACGCGGCGGCGGACATGGCCGACGAGACGCTGGTGATGGCGGCCGCGTCCAAGCCCGACGGCCAAGCGGGCTTCGTGCTGCTCAGCGCCCGCAGGAACCGCTTTGGCGCCGATATGGCTGCAGGCGAGGAACTGCTCGATCACGAGTGCGCGGTCTTAAACGCCGCCGCCTGACGTGCCAGGATGGCGGCTCATCTCCGTGCAGGCGCCAGGGCTTCCTTGAACAGACGGATAGGCAATCCAGACGGGGTCTCGCGTCGCGGGTTCGGCGCCCTGCTGACCGCGTTCGGGGCTCTGGCGGGCCACGACGCGGCGGAGGCGGCGCCCTACGACGTTTCCCTGAGCTCCGACGTGAAGGTGCGTATGCGCGATGGGGTGCGGTTGGCCACCGACATCTACCGTCCTGCGCGCGGCGGTCGGCCGGCGCCTGGGCGCTTCCCGGTGATCCTGGAACGGACACCCTACGGCAAGACCGTAGCCAGCCGGTCCGAGCTCGACGTCGGCCAGGCCACGCCAAGGAGCCGGGCGGAGGTGGCGGCCTTCTTCGTCCAGCAGGGGTATGTGGTCGTCTACCAGGACTGCCGCGGCTGTCACGGGTCTGAAGGGCAGTTCGTCAAATACCTCAGCGAAGGGCTGGACGGCTACGACACCTGCGCCTGGATCGTCCGCCAGCCGTGGTGCGACGGCAAGATCGGCACGATGGGCCTTTCCTATGCGGCGCATACGCAAGGCGCGCTGGCCTGCACCGATCCGCCCGGCCTCTCCGCCATGGTCCTGGACAGCGGCGGCTTCGCCAACGCCTACCAGGACGGCATCCGACAGGGCGGCGCCTTCGAGCTGAAGCAGGTCACCTGGGCCTACCAGGTGGCGTTCGAGAGCCCGAGCGTCGTGGGCGATCCGGTCCGGGCGAAGGCGCTGAAAGCCATCGACATACGCGGCTGGTTCGCCCGCATGCCGTGGAAGCGGGGCGCCTCGCCGCTCAGCCCCGCGCCGGAATACGAGGCCTATGTCTACGACCAGTGGGAGCACGGCGACTTCGGTCCGTTCTGGAAGCAGCTCGGCCTCTACGCACAGGGCTACTACGACCGCTTCCGCGATGCGCCGATGGTGTTCATGTCGTCCTGGTACGATCCGTACCCCCGCTCGGCGACCGACAACTATGCGGCGCTGTCCAAGCTCAAGACGGGGCCGGTGCGCCTGATTATGGGCCCCTGGACCCACGGCGACCGGGCTCTGACCTACGCCGGCGAGGTGGATTTCGGGCCGGCCGCGCCGATCGACGGCAACGTGGCGCCCAACTTCCTGACCCTGCGGCTACAGATGTTCGACGCCTGGCTGAAGGGCCGGCGCAATGCGGAGGTGGCCGAGCCGCCCGTGCGCCTGTTCGTCATGGGCGGGGGAAGCGGGCGGCGCAACGCCGCAGGACGGCTGGAGCACGGCGGCCGCTGGCGCGCCGAACGCGACTGGCCGATCCCGGACGCCCAGCTGACCGACTTCCACCTGCACGGCGACGGACGTCTGTCGACCGAGCCGCAGGCCGCAGGGGTCGAGCCGCTGGTCTACGACTTCGACCCGGACCATCCGGTGCCCAGCATCGGCGGCACCATCACCTCGGGCAAGCCGGTCATGGTCGGCGGCGCCTTCGACCAGCGCGAGGGGCCCCACGTCTTCGGCTGCCGCGAGCCCTACCTGCCGCTCGCCGCCCGGCCCGACGTGCTGGTGTTCCAGACGCCGCCGCTGGAGCACGACCTGGAGGTCACCGGCGCCATCGAGGCCAGGCTGTGGATCGCCTCCGACCGGCCGGACACCGACTTCACCCTCAAGCTGATCGACGTCTATCCGCCGAGCGAGGATTACCCCGAGGGGTTCGCGATGAACCTGACGGACGGGATCATGCGCGTGCGCTATCGGACGTCTTGGGAGAGGCCAGAGATGCTGACTGCAGGCGAAGTGGCGCAGATCACCGTGGCGGCCTTCCCGACCTCCAACCTGTTCAAGTCGGGTCACCGCATCCGGCTCGACGTCTCCTCCAGCAACTTCCCCCACTTCGACGTCAATCCGAACACCGGCGCGCCGGAAGGGCGCGGCCTCACCCGCCAGATCGCCCGCAACACCGTGTTCGTGGATCGTGACCGGCCGTCCCACGTCCGCCTGCCTGTGATCCCGGCTCGCAGCTAGCCGCCCGTCACGGCTGTGGTAACTCTTCGCGGCTGGAGACCCTTGCTCATGCGCCCTACCGTCCTGCTCGCCGCCTGTCTGGCGCTCGCCGGCTCGACCGCCCGGGCCGCGCCGGCCGCCGTCCCGGTGGATTATGCAAACGCTGCGAACTGGGTCTGCCGCCCGGGCTTGGAGACGGCCTGCGCCGGGGGGCTGGACGCGGAGGTCGTGCGCGCCGACGGGACCCGCACGCCGCAGACCTTCCAGGCTTTGGCCGATGCGCCCATCGACTGCTTCTACGTCTATCCGACCGCATCCAAGGAGCCGGGCGACTACAGCGACCTGCAGCCCACGCCGGAGGTCGTCGCGGTGGTGCACGACCAGGCGGGGCGGCTGACGGCCCGTTGCCGGCTGTTCGCCCCGCTCTATCGCCAGCTCACCTCCGCCGGGCTGGCGCACGCGCTGCAGGCTGATCCCGACGCCGAGCTGGACTGGGACCGGCCGTACGCCGACGTACTGGCGGCGTGGCGCTGGTACATGGCCAACGCCAATAACGGCCGCGGCGTGGTGCTGGTCGGCCATAGCCAGGGCACGATCCTGCTCCAGCGCCTCATCGCCGAGCAGATCGACGGCAAGCCCGCGCAGAAGCGCCTGGTCGCCGCCTTCCTGGCCGGCGATCCGGGTCTGCCGGTCCCGATCGGCAAGCGCGTCGGCGGCGTGTTCAAGGCGGTGCCGCTCTGCGCCGCCTCGGCCCAGACCGGATGCGCCTATGTCTGGTCGGACTACCTGGCCGATGACGACGACACGCCGCTGGTCTTCGGCGCCAACCCCGGCGGCGGCCTTGCGGCGGGTTGCGCCGATCCGGCCGCGCCGGCGGGCGGCACCGGCGAGCTGAAGGCCTATCTGCACAAGCCGTCCTTCGCGCCGGACGGCGATCCGCCGTGGGTCGAGGCGCTGGGCCAGCTGGCGGTGACCTGCACGGCGGACGCGCGCAACACCGTCGCCCGGGTCACCATCCTGCCCAGCCGCTACCAGACGCTGCTGACGGCGCGCTTCGAGCGGTCGCGCCATCGCGGCGGCTGGGGTCTGCATCCGCTCGACGTGGCGCTGACCCAGGGCAACATGCTGGACCGGCTGGAGGCCGAAAGCGCCGCCTGGGTCGCTCGCCCGCAGCGCTAGCCTACGATCCGCGGAGGCGAGACGACGGGCGCGGCGAGCCGCGCAGGCGAGACGACGGGCGCGGGCGAGAGGTTCAGGGCCCGCGGAGCGCCAGGCGCCCTACCAGTTGAAGGCCTCCACCGCGGTGCGCTTGCCGAGCATGAAGGCGTCGGCGATCAGCTGGTAGGGCGCGGCCTCCATCTTGGATTGGGAGGTGTCGAGCAGGCTGGCGAACTCGCGGTAGATGTCGGGATACTCGTCCGGCGGACCGACGAAGGGCGGCCGGCCTGCGATCTCCACGCGCGCGCCGCCTTCGCTGAGCTTCAGGACCAGCCCGTCGGTGGTCTCCACGTCGATGTCCCACGTCTGGGGTCCGGTCTGGCGCCAGTCCAGGGCGGCCGTCAGCGCTTCGGGGTGGAGGCCTGTGCTGAAGCTCAGGTTCGCCGCGATCGGCGCCTGGCGGTTGGCGGGGACGTAGAGTTCGGCCGAGTCGATGAAGATCGGCTCGGGCGTGATCTCGGTCAGGATCGACATGGCGTTGATGCCCGGGTCGAAGATGCCGAAGCCGCCGGCGTCCAGGATCCAGTCCTGGCCGGGGTGCCAGCGGCGGATGTCCTCCTTCCAGGTGATGTGCAGGGTCTTCACCTGCTTGCCGGCAAGCGCGTCGCGCGCGGTCTTCACCGCGGCGTTGTGCTGGGCGTGGTAGGTGGCGAAGGCCACCTTCTTGGCCGCCTTGGCCCGCTCGGCGATGTCGGAGACCTCCGCCACGCTTCCCGCCGGCGGCTTTTCCAGCAGGATGTTCTTGCCCGCCGCCAGGCAGTCGGCGGCGATCACCCGGCGCGGGCCGGGCGGCGTGCAGATGGCGACGGCGTCCAGGTTAGCCGCCTGCCTCAGCATGTCCGCGTAGTCCTTGTACGACTCCACGCCCGACGGCGGCGCGCCGGAGCCGTTGGAGACGGCGACCAGCTCGAAACGGTCGGAGTGGGCGATGGCCGGCGCGTGCTGGTCCTGGGCGATCTTGCCGTAGCCGATGATCCCGATCCGGTATTTGACCACGTTGCGTCCGATGCTGGGTGGAGGAGGTCGTGCGGACTTGGCGCCCGCAGGCGTGGGCGCAGCCTGCGAGGGAGCCTAGACCAGCGCGGCCGGCCGATCCAGCCGGCCAGCCCGTCGCCGCAGAGGAACCGGCCGACGTCTAGCCGCCCGCCGCGTCGTCGTAGAACCGCGAGACGTCCGACTTCATCTGCCGCAACGCGTCGGGATTGAGATAGACCATGTGGCCGGACGGATAGTAGCTGAAGCGCACGTTGGCCTCCAGCGAGGGCGGAAGCTCCATGTGGGAGATGTCGTACTCGGTGTTGAAGAACGGCGTGGCCATGTCGTACCAGCCGTTCAGGCTTTCGAGCTTCAGGTGCGGGTTCTCCCGCATCGCCGCAGCGAGATCGACCGCCACGTCGACCAGCCCTTGCGGATAGTTGGCGCCGGGAGCCTTGTGCTGGAAGTCCCAGTGTAGGGTGCGGTTATAGTTGGTCGGTCGGTAGGACAGCTCGGTTTTGTATTCGAGCTGATCGGACAGATAGCTCTGGAACGCGCCGACGAACGCGCCCGTGATGCCGGTGTCGGAGGGGTCGTATTCGGGGTTTTCGCCGCCCGCATCGGGATTGAAGCCCTTGAAGCGGCTGTCGTAGCGGCCGAGGATCTCGCCCTGGTCGCGCAGCAGTTCGGCCCTGAATCGGTTCAGGTCCACCCGCAGGTTGGCGTTCATCAGGAACGGCGCCGGCAGGCCGGTGTAGGCCGAGAGCTGGCGCGCGACGGTCGCCTTCTCCTGCGCACTGATGTCGCCGCCCTTCGCCAGGGCGGCTTCGTAGGGCCCTTGCGCATAGGCCCGCACCTCCGCCAGGAAGCCCGGCAGGTCGGCGGGACGGTTGGCCAGCCGGTTGTGGTACCAGGCCGCGGCCGCATAGGTCGGCAGGTAGGTGACGTAGCTGTGGTCGTAGCCCGGCTGCTGGCGGCCGTAGTTCAGAACGCTCGACAGCAGGGTGACGCCGCTCAGCTGGATGCCGCGCTCCTGCAGCATGTAGGCGAGGCCGGCCGAGCGCGTCGTGCCGTAGCTCTCGCCGAACAGGAACTTGGGGGAGTTCCAGCGGCCATTCAGGGTCAGATAGCGGGCGATGCCGCGCGAGAAGGCGTCCAGGTCCTGGTCCACCCCCCAGAAAGCCTCGATCTTGGTGTCGCCGAGCGGGCGAGAGAAGCCGGTACCGATCGCGTCGAGGAAGACGAGGTCGCTCTTGTCGATCAGCGAATACTCGTTGGGCTCAAGGTCGAAGGGGGCGTTGCGGGTCGCCTGGGGCGAGTCGGTGTGGACGCGCACCGGCCCGATCGAGCCCATGTGCAGCCAAAGGGTCGAGGAGCCCGGGCCGCCGTTGTAGAGGAACGTCACCGGACGGCGCGCCTCGCCCCTGGCGTGGTCGGCGACATAGGCGACGTAGAACATCGAGGCGATCGGCTTGCCCTCGTCGTCGCGCAGCGTCAGCGTGCCCGCGGTGGCCGTGTAGGGGATGGCGCGAGCGCCTGCGGTCCAGACGTGGCGGGTGTTGCGCGCGATCTCGTGGATGGGCGCGGTGGCGATGTCGTCCGGCGTGATCTTGTCCTCGCCGGCCTGTTTGGCGGCGGCGTCGGGGCGCTCCATCCGGTCGCGGCCCCGGCCGGGCTCGTCGCCGCCGCGGGCGTTGTTGCTGGTGTTGGCGGCGGCCGGCTGGGCGAGCGCGACCGACGGCGGCACGAAGGACGGGCTCGCCAGGGCGGTGGCGAGGAGCAGGGCGGTCAGCCGCATGTCGATCCTTGAACGCAAGAGTGGACGCGGCGACCGGTCGCCATCGACGTCGCGCATCGCCCTGTGGCCCTGCGGTGTCAAAGCATTTCGGTACGGAAATGCGGCGGCTCAGGGTCGCCAGCGCACGCAAGGCCACTCGTAAGCGCTTGCGCCACCTTCGTCGAACATCTGGCTGAAAAGATAGGCGAAGACGCGGCCCGCCTCGAACAGCTCGAAGGTGCGCCGCCAGCTCTGCAGAGCCCTTGCGCGGCGAAGCTCGTCGTCGGCGGCGTAGAGGCGGAGTTGAGCTGTCAGGTCGTCCAGGTCGGCATAGGTCGCCGGCCCCGCGTCGCCGTACAGCGCCTGAAATCCGGCCCGCCCATCGACCAGCGTCAGCAGGCCGCTCCCCAGCATGTGCGCCATGCGGTCGGAGGCGTAGAGCGGCTGGTCGCTCCATCGCGACAGGGCCAGGCCCATGCGCGAGCGTTCCAGCGCCTCCATGTAGGCGCGTCCCCGCAGCCGCGGCTGGCCGACGCCGGGGCTCGACAGGCGAAGGTCGGGCAATGCGGCGTGGAGCGAGGCCAGGACCTCGGACGGGCGCAGCGTCGCGCCTGCGATCTGGCGTGGGCTGTCGTCGCCGGCGGGGAAGACGAGATCGCTTTGCGGGTCCGGCTCGGCGAAGGCGCGCCCGCTCTCCACCGCGCCATCCACCGGATTGGGCATGAAGGCGGCGAAGCTGCGGGAGCCGGCGAACGCGCGCAGGGCCTCGCCCGCGGTGGTGGCGAAGACCGCGTCCACCGCCTCTCGTCGCCTCAGCAGCCGGGCGCGGGTGCGCGGCGAGGGCAGGGGGTCGATGTTGACGTCCACGACGGTCACCCCGGAGGAGAGCCGCCGCGCTTCCTCCAGCGTCGCGTTTGTAATGTCGTCGGCGAAGTGGAGCAGGATCAGGTCGGGCCGCACCTCGTCGACCAGGCGCAGGAAGAGCGCGTTGCAGGCCGCCACGCCGAGCGCGCGGATGCGGAACGGCGCGCGCGTACGACTGACCGCGCGGTCGGAGAACTCCACCACCAGATGCCCGGCGCGCACAGCCGCGCGGCCGAGCTTCTGGCGGATGGCGAACAGGTCCACGTTGGCGGTGTCGCGCTCGCGCCCGGTCATCCAGTTGAAGTCGCCGACGTTGAGGATGCGCATGGAGCCCGCCGGTGCGGCCGCGAAGGCTGCCGCCCGCCTTCATGCCACCGCGCCGTCGCATGCCGCCAGCCGCCGACGCCTGGATTGCGACTCATTTGGGACACAGGTCGGAAACGTGCGGACAGATCGTGCGTTCACATAGATTAAGGGCGCGTCGGCCCGTGTGGACCGGGGGCTCTCCATGCCACCTTCGCCTTTCTCCAGCGTCTTCATGGCCGGCTTCGAGTGTTCCAGCCTGAGACGGCGTGACGGTCAGCGGCTGGACCTGATCGCGGCCACCGAGCACGACGCCAGAGCCGCCGAAGACTACCGCGCCTGCGCACAGCTGGGCCTGCGCACCATCCGCGACGGCCTGCGCTGGCACCTGATCGAGCGGACGCCGGGCGTCTACGACTGGTCGAGTTGGCGGCCCATGCTGCGGGCGGCGAGAGCGGCGGGCGTGCAGGTCGTGTGGGACATCTGCCACTACGGCTGGCCGGAGTTCCTCGACCTGTGGACGCCGCAATGGGTGGAGAGCTTCGCCCGCTTCGCCGAGGCGGCCGCGCGGGTGTTTCGCGAAGAGACCGGCGAGGTCCCGATCTGGTGTCCCGTCAACGAGATCAGCTTCTTCACCTGGTCGGCGGGCGAGGTCGGCTACTTCTTCCCGGCCGAGGTCGATCGAGGGCCAGAGCTGAAGCGCCAACTCGTCCGCGCCGCGGTCGCCGGGGCCGAGGCCTGCCTGCGGGTGGACGCCCGCGCCCGCTTCGTCTGGTGCGAGCCGCTCATCAAGGTCGAACCCGTCGTCCATCTGCCGCTCGCCGAGGCGCAGGCCCAGCACGACGGCCAGTTCCAGGCCTTCGACATGATCGCAGGCCGCAACGACCCTGAGCTCGGCGGCCGTCCCGCCCTGCTCGACATCGTCGGGCTGAACTACTATCCGCACAACCAGTGGTACTATTCCGGTCCGACCATCCCCATGGGCCACCACGCATATACCGACATGCGGGACCTGTTGGGCGTGATGGCGCGGCGCTACGACCGCCCCATGCTGATCGCCGAGACGGGCGCCGAGCAGAACGGCCGCGCGCCGTGGCTGAACTACGTCGGTCAGGAGGTGCGCGCGGCCATCGCCGCGGGAGCCGACATCCTGGGCGTCTGCCTCTATCCGGTGCTGGCCTACCCGGGCTGGGACAACAATCGCCACTGTGAGGTCGGGCTGCTGGAGACGCCGGCGGGCGGGGGCGAGCGGACGGTGTTCCCGCCCCTGGCGCAGGAGCTCGCGCGCCAGCAGACCGCTTTCGGCGCGCAAGGCGAGGCGGCGCGTGTACGCAAGCCGCGGCTGCTCACCGCTTGAGACCGCCTCCGCGCGTCCGCATATCCCGTCCATGACGACACAGATGCCGGTCGCGAGCGGACTGGCCGGCGTGCTGGCCGCCGCGGGCGGAGCGGACGCTGGCGCCCGCGCCCTGCCGCCCGTCCACCTGTGGACGCCCGCGCACTGCGGCGACATCGACATCCGCATCGCCCGCGACGGCGGCTGGTTCCACGACGGGACGCCGATCGGTCGTCCCGCCCTGGTGCGGCTGTTCTCCACCGTGCTGCGCAAGGATCCCGACGGCTTCCACCTCGTGACGCCGGTGGAGAAGCTGCGCATCACGGTGGACGACGCTCCCTTCGTCGCCGTGCGGGTGGATCGGGTGGGCGAGGCGCTGCGCTTCCAGACCAACGTTGGGGACGCGGTCGACGCCGGGCCTGAGCACGTCCTGGTGGTGGGGGAGACGGCCGGCGAGCCTGCGCCTTACCTGCATGTGCGTCGCGGCCTGATGGCGCGCCTGAGCCGGCCGGTGTTCTACGAACTGGTCGACATGGCCGAGGCCCGGCGCGTTGGGACGGGCGACGAACTCGGCGTGTGGAGCGGCGGCGCCTGGTTCCGGCTCGGGCCCGCGGAGGCGGCTTGAACGCAGCCGCCGCGCACGACGCGCCCGTCACGCCCGCCTCGCCCGTGGCGGTGCTGGAGCCCTGGATCGCCTCTCGCCTGCACCCGCTCTCCACCGACCCGCGGCCCGAGCGCCGCATCCAGGCCGACTACGACCTGGCGGGCGAGACGCTGGAGGGCGCGCGCGGCGCGCTCGCGCCCGCGGCGGTCCTGGTGGGGCTGGTCGGGCGTCCAGGCGGGCTGCACCTGATCCTGACCCGGCGCGCCGACACGCTGAGCCGCCATTCCGGCCAGGTCGCCCTACCCGGCGGCCGCACCGAGCCCGAAGAGACGCCCTGGGCGGCGGCTCTGCGTGAAGCCCATGAGGAGATCGGGCTGGAGCGTCGCTTCGTGCGCCCGGTGGCGCTGGGCGATCTCTACCGCACCGGGACAGGGTTCGAGATCACGCCGGTGGTGGCCTTCGTGGAGCCGGGCTTCACCCTGACGCCGTCGGCGGCGGAGGTGGCCGAGGTGTTCGAGACGCCGTTCGCCTTCCTCATGGACCCGGCCAACCATGAGGAGCGGGTCTGGGAGAGCCCCTCCGGCGCGCGCCGCTACTACGCCATGCCACATGAGGACCGCCTGATCTGGGGCGCGACCGCGGGCATCCTGCGCGGCCTGTGGGAGCGGTTGTTCGGCTGAGCGCTACCCTACGAAGCCTGCGGCGCGGCGAAGCCGGTCGTTGATCGCTTCGCCCAACCCGTACAGCGGAATGGGCGCCACGGCGATGGCGCGGGGGCGCCAGCGATCGGCCTGTCGGAGGAGGGTGAACAGGCTGGCCGCGGCTTCCCGCAGGTCGCCTCCAGCGCTCAGCGTCCAGGCCAGCGGCGCGTCCGCAGGGACCGGGCCGAACGCCAGATAGGCCTCGCCCTCCCTCGGTGCGGCGGCGTCCAGGCGCACCGGCGCGTCCGGCGCATAGTGCAGGGCCAGCCGTCCGGG
>CAXTUT010000054.1:0-11262 GCA_964247465.1 uncultured Caulobacteraceae bacterium
GCTCCTCGCGGGAGGGCTGGGCCGGTCCGCTCTGGGCAGGATTGAGGGTGGCCTGGGCGAGCGCCGAGCCAGGCGCGCAAAGGACCAGCGACGAAGCCGCGGCGACAAGCGCAAGACGCACTCGGATCGCTGTGTTCCGCCCCGCCAACCCGTTCCCCTCACGACGCCGGGCTCGCCAACGCCCCTCTCATCCAGAAATATCATGGCCGCTTAGCGGCGAACTATGGTGCTGAAGATGGTACGCATGTTCGCGACTGGTTGGCACGGCGCGCTTCAAGCGCTCGCCAATAGCCGCCGCGTTTTTACCGGGCGATCGGCTTCAAGTCGACGACGACCCCCAGTATAGCCGCACCCGTTGGTGCGACCTGACGTCTCATGCGGCTTGCAGATGGATCAGATCCGAGCCGCGCGGCCGATCTCCTGGACCATGCGGGTAAACAGATGCGTCCAGGCCTCGTGGGGCGATCGGCGCAACAGCCGGGCGGACGCATACCACGGCGTACTTGTCCGATCTGCGGGCCAGCGCCAGTCCGGGTTGTCTCCAAGGGCGATCCAGACCGGACGCCCCAGCGCGCCGGCGAGGTGCGCCAGGGCAGTGTCGCAGCAGACCACTAGGTCGAGGTTGGCCATGATGGCCGCCGTGTCGTCGAAGTCGCCCTGTTGGTAAGCCTCGCCGAGGTCCGTCAGGCAATCCAGCTCCGGCGGTCTCGCGGTCAGCTGTTCGCAGCCGAAGCCCTTCTGCAGGCTCACCAGCATGGCCCCCGGGAGGGCGGCCAGGGGTGCGAGGGACGCCAGCGGAAACGAGCGTCCGTGCTCGACCCGCGAGCCGGGATTGCCCTGCCAGGCGACGCCGATGCGCAATCCGCCGACGGGCAGGCGAGACCGCCAAGCCGCTGCAAGTGCTGGGTCGGCGTTCAGCGGCGCCGCACCCGGCGCCAGGCGGTCGGGCGCGACGCCCAGCCGACCCGGCAGGCTCATCAGGGGCAGCCATAGGTCGTGCGGCGGCCGGGCGGCGCCGTCTTCCACTACCGCGTCCACCCCCGGAGCGCGGCGTAGCAGCCGTACGAGGCCGCCGGGCGCCTGGACGATCACCGAGCCGACCCGGCTGCGCGCCTCAGCGATCAGGCAAGCCGCCTGCAGGGTGTCGCCCAGACCCTGTTCGGCCGCGAGCAGCAGGGTGGAGCCCGGCTGGGCGTCGCCTCGCCATAGCGGTGCGCTGAAGTTGCGCACCCAGGCCTCCACCTGGGGCGTGCGCAAGCGCCATTCGTACTCCGGCCAGCCTTCGGCCCATCGCTCCTGCTTCAGCAGGGCGAAGGACAGGCCGTGATGGGCGTCGGCATGATCCGGCGCCTGTGCGATCGCCGTACGGTAGGCGCGCTCCGCTTCAGCCGGTCGGCCCAGCCGCAGGCATGCCACGCCGAGATTATTCGAGGCGAGGGGCGAGTTGGGCGCAAGCTCCACCGCCGTGTGGGCCGTTTTCCAGCTCTCCTCGAACCGGCCAAGCCGCTCCATGAGGTCTGCGGCGGTGATCAGCGCCTCCACCCGGCGACCGGGCGCGCGGGCGGCCAGGCTCGCGAGCCGCGCGGCTTCCTCCAGCTCGCCCCGGTCGCGAGCCTGGGCGCAGAGCTGCAGGTGCAGGCCAGCCAGCGCCTCGGCCGGCGCCGCATCGTCGGGACGTAATTTTACGGCGGCGGCTTGTGCGTAGGCGGCGCCGGTAATGTCCGCGCGCGCCACCCGGGCGGCGGCCAAACCTCGATGCGCCTCCACCAGGTCGGGCTTGAGGTCGGCGGCGGCGTGGAAGGCGGCTTCGGCCTCAGCCGGCCGGTCCAGCGCCAGCAGCGCCACGCCGCGGTTGGAGTGGGCAAGCGCAAACCCGGGTTCAAGGGTGAGCGCCTGGTCGAGCAGCTCCAGGGCGTCGGCCATACGCCCCTGGAGCAGGCGCACCCGCGCCAGGTTGTAGCGCGTCTCGCTCTGCGGGGCGATCGTCAGCGCCCGCTCGAGGGCGGCGGCGGCTGCGGCGAGGCGGCCCTGTTCCGCCAGCAGAAGCCCGAGCCGGCTCCAGAGCGCGGACATCGATGGGCAGGCGATCGTAGTCGCCTGCATCATAGCTAGAGCCTCCTCAGGACGGCTCTGAGCCCTGAGCGCCTCGACACGGGCGAGGGCCTCTGCAGGCGGCGACGCCTCCGGCAGGCGGATGGTGGAGCACGCCCAGTCGTTGCGGGAGGCGGCCAAGGGCGGAAACGCCATATGCGCAAACAGGTGCGTGTAGAGGCTCGACAGGACGACGTCGAAGCCGACGTTGCCGATCTCGTAGGGCATGAGGGGCCACACCAGCCGCACCGGCTTCACCGGCGTCAAGGCGGCCAGCAGCGTCTCGGCTCCTTTAGGCGAGACCGTGTAGCAAGGCGCCCCCAGCGCCTTGTGCAGTTTCATCAGGATCGTTGGCCGCGGCGCCTGGCGGAAGGGCTGCAGGGCGGCGCGCAAACCCGCCTGATCGGCCAGCATCGCCACCGGAACGCCCGGGCTCAGCTCGCCTTCGACGACGGCGTCGAGGTTCCAGCCCCAGAGGACGATGTCGAAGTCGGGGACGCTATCGATCAGGCGCCCCGCGTTTTCCGCGAACGCGTCGTGCAGGACCGCATCGTCCTCGCACACCGTCAGCGGCTCGCCCGTCTCTATGCAGAGCCGCCACAGCGCCGAATGGGACAAGGCGCAACCCACTGCGCCAAGGCTCCACAGCGCGGTGTCGCCAAGCGCCTCGCGGGCGGCGGGATCCACGCTCGACCCGTCGATCGCCGGAAAGACCCGCCAGTCCCTCAGCCCGGGGTTGTCGGCCCGAAAGCTCGCCAGCCGGTCTGGCGTACGGACGAGGCTGATGACATGGATCGACGTCGCAGCCGCCATGCGGTCAACGAGCGGCGAGGGTGGACGCGGTCTTCCCCAGCGGCGACGGCATCAGAATGCGATCGACGTTTGATGCGGCCGACAGGCCAGACACGCCTGCCGCAACGCGGGGCCAACGCCCTGCATTGCGGGACTTCGTCGTTCGTCGCCCCGCTCAGCCGCTACTGCGCGGTCCAGCCGCCGTCTACGGGGATGGCGATACCGGTCATCTCCGCCGCCGCGTCGCTGGACAGGAAGGCGGCCAGTTCGCCCATCTGCTCGGGTGTGGCGAAATGCTTGGACGGTTGCTTTTCGCTCAGCAGTTTTTCGGTCGCCGCCTCGACGCTGATCCCTTCGCGTGCGGCGTTGTCCTCGATCTGCTTTTGGACCAGCGGCGTGTGGACCCAGCCGGGGCAGATGGTGTTGCAGGTGACGCCGGTGCCCGCCGTCTCCAGGGCGACGACCTTGCTCATGCCGACGACGCCGTGCTTGGCGGCGACATAGGCCACCTTGTGGACGCTGCCGACCAGGCCGTGCACCGAGGCGATATTGATGATCCGGCCGAAGCCTTTGGACTTCATATGCGGCAGGGCGTGATGAATGCCCCAGAAGATGCCCGACAGGTTGATCGCGATGATCGCGTTCCACTTTTCGGCGGGAAAGTCCTCGACACTGGCGGTGTACTGGATGCCGGCGTTGTTGACCAGGATGTCGATGGCGCCGAAGCTTGAGACGCATAGCTCCACCATCGCCTTCACGTCATCGGGCTTGGAGATGTCGGCCCCGCTGTAGACGACCTTGACGCCGTGCTTGCTTTCGAGATTCACGCGCTCGGCCTCGATGGCCGCCGCGTCGCCGAAGCCATTGATGATCAGGTTCGCGCCTTTTGACGCCAGAACATGGGCGATGCCCAATCCTATTCCGCTGGTCGAGCCCGTGACGACGGCGCTAAGTCCCTTAAGCATCTGAAATCCCCCGATAAGAGTTGCCATGGGATCGCTTCTGCGCCCGAAAGCGGACCATGAACCGACCTTGCCGTTCCATCTAGCGTGCTGTAGGGCAAGTCACCACCGCAAAGTTTGGCTCAACTTTGCGGTTGTCGGGGGGGCTATGTCGACGCAGACGATGACCACGCCGGGGACGAAGGCTTATGCCCCGGGATTGAACAGCAAGAAGATCAATCTTGCGCTTCAGGGCGGAGGCGCGCACGGCGCTTTCGCTTGGGGTGTGCTGGATCGCCTGCTCGAGGACGGGCGCGTATCCTTTGATGCGGTCAGCGCCACCAGCGCCGGAGCGATGAACGCTTCGGTGCTCGGCTACGGCCTGACCATCGGTGGGGCCGATGGTGCGCGCGAAGAACTCGAGAAATTCTGGAAGAAGATCAGCGACGAGGGCGCCAAAGGTCCGTTGCAGCCGTCGTGGGTTGACAAGATGATGGGCAACCATAGTCTCGACTACAGTCCCGCATTCATGTTCTTCGATCTGCTCTCACGAGTGATGTCGCCCTATGAGCTGAACCCGATGAACCTCAACCCGCTTCGTACGGTGTTGGAGAGTTGCATAGACTTCAACGTCCTGCGCGAAGGTTGTCCGATCAAGCTGTTCCTGTCGGCGACCAATGTGCGCACCGGCAAGGTGCGCATGTTCGAGAACCATGAGATCGGTCCAGACCAGGTGCTGGCCTCCGGCTGTCTGCCCTTCATGTTCCAGACCGTGATGATCGATGGGGAGGGATACTGGGACGGCGGCTACATGGGCAACCCGGCCATCTTTCCGCTGATCTACGGCAGCCAGACCAACGACGTCGTCATCGTCCACATAAATCCGTTGAACCGCGACGAGATTCCCAAGTCGGCCAAGGACATCTTGAACCGGCTGAACGAGATCAGCTTCAACTCGAGCCTGATGCGCGAGATGCGAGCGATCGCCTTCGTCAGCCACCTGATCGACGACGGCCAACTCGACGACGAAAAGCACCGTCGCATGCTGATCCATTCGATCCAGGACGATAAGTTCATGACCAGCCTGGGCGTCACCAGCAAGCTGAACCCCGACTGGCGCTTTCTGAAGGAGCTGCGCGACGTCGGTCGGGCCTGCGCCACCGAGTGGCTGGATGAGCATTTCGACGACATCGGCGTGCGGTCCTCGACCGACATCAAGTCGTCTTTCCTCTAATCTACCATCCTACGCGCCAAGGGGGGCCGCCGACAGATGACGCCTGAAGAAATCCTCAAGTTGCCGTCGATGCCGGCGGCCGCGCCCAGCTATCCGCTAGGACCCTACCGGTTCATCAACCGCGAGTTCATGATCGTCACCTACGAGACGGATGCGGCCGCCCTTCGCGCCGCTGTGCCGGAACCGCTCGTTCCCAACGATGAAAACCTCGTCCTCTACGAATGGATCAAGATGCCCGATAGCTCGGGTTTCGGCGACTACACCGAAAGCGGCATCGTCATCCCGTGCACCTTCAACGGCGAGCCGATCAACTATACCGCGCAGATGTATCTGGACGACGAGCCGCCGATCAGCGCCGGCCGCGAGATCTGGGGCTTCCCCAAGAAGTACGCCCTGCCCAAGCTGATCGTCGCCTCCGACACTTTGACCGGCACCTTGTCTTACGCCGGCCAGATCGTGGCCATGGGGACGATGGCCTACAAGTGGCGGGAGAGCCCCGGCGGCTGCGAGGCGCAGGCTAAGGCCATGACCAAGACCTCCTGCAACCTCAAGATCATCCCCGACGTCGATGGCAGTCCCAAGATCTGCCGTCTGGTCGCCTACAATCTCGAGGACATCACCGTTAAGGGCACCTGGGTCAGTCCAGCCCGGCTCCAGCTGATCCCGCATGTCAACGCGCCGGTGGCCGACCTGCCGATCCTGCGGATCGTCGGCGGCAAGCATTACGTCAGCGACCTGACCCTGCCGCACGGCCGGGTGCTGTTCGACTACATCGAAGACGCTGCGGGCTGAGGGGGACGGCAACGTGAACAAGCAGGATGTGCTGAAGCTCAGCTCTATGCCGTTGCAGAGCCCGACCTATCCAACCGGGCCCTACAAGTTCTTCGGCCGGCAGTACATGATCATCTATTATCGCACTGACCCGACCATGATCCGGAAGATGCTGCCCGAGCCGCTGCAGCCCGATGGCGACGTGGTCTCGATCCAGTGGCTCGATCTGCCGGACGGCGAAGGCTTCGGCGCCTATTCCGCGGCGCTGCAGGCCATCCCCTGCCTCTTCAACGGCGAGAAGTGCAGCTTCCTGACCCAGATGTACGTGGACAACTGCCCGCCGCTTGCGGGGGGACGCGAGATCTGGGGCTATCCGATGAAATATGGCTGCGCCACGCTGGAGACGGCGAGCGACACGCTTACCGGGGTGCTGACCTACGCCGGCCAGCGCGTGGCGAGCGGGACCATGGTCTACAAGCACGGCGGCCCGAGCGACCTCGGCGAGGTGGAGGCGTTGCTGAAGCGCACCCAAGTGACGCTGAAGCTAATACCTGACATCGACGGCTCAGCGGCGATCGCCCAGCTGGTCGGCATCACTTTCGCCGACATCGTCGTGAAAGGGGCGTGGACAGGGCCTGCGCGTCTCCAGCTGAGCGAAGCCGTCAACTGTCCGATGGCCGACCTGCCAGTCTACGAGCACAAGGGTGGCCTACACTTGGTCACCGACATGACACTGCCGTACGGCCGTGTGCTGCACGATTATCTCACCCACGACGCCGATAAGGCGCGACCGCCCGTCGGCGCGGCGGGGCAGCTAGACGTCTCGGGCGGTGGCGACATGCTGACTGCGGCCAACTAGGATGCCTCGCCGCAATACGCCGCCTGATCTATATCGTTAGCTCGACAGCTTGCTGGAGATGATCCGGCTGGTGTTGATGATGCATGTTAAATACCGCGACTGAAGCGGGTGCAGGCGGCCCGCGTTTGCGCGGGGCCGGGCGGCACCGCCTTGTGGTCGGCGCGTTCACTGGCCATGACGGACACAGCCCCGCGCATCCGACGCAGCGACGAGCTTGGCCGCGCCCATCGCGGCTTCGACCTGCTGCTGGGGTCGAGCGCTGTGGTCCCCATCGTCGCCGCCGCCATCCTGGTCTGGTTCGTCCCGGCGGGGCCAGCCGCACTGGTGCGTGAACTGGTGGTGATCTGGTCGGGCGCCCTGCTGGCCTTCTTCGCCGGCGTGCGGCGCGGCCTGACCTTTTCGGAGGCTGGAGGCGGCCACGTGGGAGAGCTTGCGACCATGCTGGGCTTCTTCGTCTTCGGCGTGGCCGCCATTGTGCTGCTCAGCCCCATCGTCGCGGCGGTGGGGCTGGCCGCGGTCGGCGCGCTCGACGCCTGGTCGGGTCGGCGCAGCGAGTCGCCACGCTACTTCAGCGTCTTCCGGCCGCCGCAGATGGCGCTCGCCGTCCTCGCGCTCGTCGCCGTCCAAATCCGGGTGGGTTGAGCCGAGACGCTTAAAGCTTGGCCGGAACATCGGGCGGGAACATCGATGGCGTTCATCGGGTTGCCCGGCTAACCAGGAGCGACGCCATGGATTCAAGCCCGACCGTCCCGGAGGACGCCCTGAAGTCCAAGTCCGACAGGACCAGCGACGGCGAGGTCGCCGTGCGCTCGGTGACCATCGGCAAGTCGCGAGAGGAGGTCTACGGCTTCTTCCGCCGCTTCTCCAACCTCGGCCGCTTCATGGAAAACATCGAGCGGGTGGATGAACTCGACGCCACGCGCTCGCACTGGGTGGTCAAGGCGCCGGCGGGCCAGACGGTGGAGTGGGACGCAGTGGTCACCCGCGACGAACCCGGGCGGCTGATCGCCTGGGAAACCGCCCCGGGGGCGCAGGTGAAGAACCACGGCACTGTGGAGTTCCGCGACGCGCCCGGCGATCTCGGCGTGGAGGTGCACGCCACCCTCGTTTACGAGCCGCCCGGCGGCGCACTGGGCAAGCTGGCGGCGGAGCTGTTCGCCATGGAGCCGGGCATGCAGGCCAAGCGCGACCTTCGCCGGCTGAAGATGCTGCTGGAGAGCGGCGAGATCGCCACCACCGCCTATCCGGACGCTGCGCCCCGTTACAAGAAGAGCGACGCCACTCCCGAAGCCCGTCACGCGGAGACGCGCTAAGCCGCGGCCGCAAATCAAGCCCCTCGCACTCCTGGAGTTCTCCCATGCGCGCCGTCACCTGGCATGGCCGTCACGACATCCGCGTCGACACCGTGCCCGACCCCAAGATCGTCAACCCACACGACATCGTCATCAAGACTACCGCGACCGCGATTTGCGGCTCGGACCTGCACCTCTACGACGGCCAGATCCCCACCATGGTGTCGGGCGACATCATGGGCCACGAGTTTATGGGCGAGGTAGTGGAGGTCGGGCCGGAGGTGCGCAACCTGAAGGTGGGCGACCGGGTGGTGAACCCGTTCACCATCGCCTGCGGCCAGTGCGCCCACTGCAAGACCTCGTTCTTCAGCGCCTGCGAGAACTCCAATCCCGCCGACAAGGCGCCGATGATGGAGGCGCTGTACGGCTATGCGGGCTCGGGTCTGTTCGGCTATTCGCACATGATGGGCGGCTACGCCGGGGGGCAGGCCGAGTACGTGCGCATCCCGTTCGGCAACGTCGGGCCGATCAAGATCCCGCATGGGTTGGACGACGAGCAGGTGCTGTTCCTGTCCGATATCTTCCCCACCGCCTACCAGGCGGCGGAGAACTGCAACATCCAGCCTAGCGACACGGTCGCGGTGTGGGGCATGGGCCCGGTCGGCCAGCTCTGCGTGAAGAGCTGCCTGTTGCTTGGCGCCGCGCGGGTGATCGCCATCGACCATCGCCCGCACCGCTTGCAGATGGCCAAGGACGCCGGGGCCGACGTGATCAATTTCGAGGAGGTGAAGGTCAATCAGGCGCTGACGGAGATGACCGGCGGCCGGGGACCCGACGCCTGCATCGACTGCGTGGGGCTGGAAAGCCATGGCTGGGCGGCCGACAACGTGCTCGACTTCGTCAAGACTACGCTGAAGATCAGCTTTGACCGCCCGCACGTGTTGCGCGAGGCCATCCTGGCCTGCAAGCCGGGCGGCATCCTGTCCATC
This sequence comes from uncultured Caulobacteraceae bacterium, assembly GCA_964247465.1. Classification (GTDB taxonomy): domain Bacteria; phylum Pseudomonadota; class Alphaproteobacteria; order Caulobacterales; family Caulobacteraceae; genus CAHJWH01. The sequence continues at coordinate 8,970 of CAXTUT010000054.1, forward strand.
CCAGGCGTTTACGGCGGGTTGCTCGACAAGGTCCCGTTCGGCGCGGCCTTCGGCAAGGGTCTGACCTTCAAGATGGGCCAGACCAACATGCACAAATATCTCGCCCCTCTACTGGAGCGCATCCAGAAGGGCGAAATCGACCCGTCCTTCATCATCAGCCATCGCCTGTCGCTCGAAGACGCGCCAAGCGGCTACAAGAACTTCCACGATAACCAAAACGACTGGAACAAAGTCGTGCTGCGGCCGACCTGATATTCGTATTCGGTCAAGCGAAGGAGCCATGAAGCCGCCGGATCGCTCCGGCGACTTTACGGTTTCGATCGGACGACGGTGTCAGTGAGCCGATCCCGGCTCCGCCATGCCGCGGTGCATCTCGGCCAGCTGGGTGTCGGGCAGTATGCGGGTGGCGGCGGCCTGAAGCTTGTTCTTCCAGCCGGCGACCACGTCGCCTTCGCCCTTCATCAACGCCTCGAACCCGACCTTGGCCACCATGGCGGGATCGTCGTTCTTGTCGCCCTTGGAGCCGACGTTGGTGTCGCTGAGGCCTGCGCGGTCGAAGAAGTCGGTGTCGGTGGCGCCGGGCAGCAGGGCGGTCACGCTGACTCCGCTGTCTTTCAGCTCGGCGCGCAGGGCGAACGAGAACGACTGCAGGAAGGCCTTGGTGCCGTTGTAGACGGCCTGGTAGGTCCCTGGGATCATCGAGGCGACGGAGGAGGTGATCAGGATACGCCCCTGGCCCGCCTCGCGCATGTCGCGGCCGATGGCGTGGATCAGCGCCAGGGTGCCGACGATGTTGGTGTCCACCACCTTGAAGGCGTCCTTTAACTCCTGGTCGAGGAAGGCGTCGCCAAGGCCGATGCCGGCGTTGGCGGCGAGCGCCGCCACCGGGCGGCCGCTGGACTTCACCGCCTGATAGAGGCTGTCCACGCCCGCCTGCGTCGACAGGTCGGCCTCCAGCGCCTGGATCACGGCGCCACCTTCAGCCCGCACCGCTTCGCCCGCGACGCCGAGATCCCGGTCGGCGGCCAGGATGACGTCGAAGCCGTTGGCCGAGAACTGCCTGGCCAGCTCCAGGCCTATGCCGTTGGATGCGCCAGTGACAACGGCGAGGTGTCGAGTGTCGGCCATGAGAAATCTCCGCAGATGTTGCCCCAGTCAACCGGAGCGTCCGCTCCGCGGTTCCAGCCGGCGCGCTCGTGACGCTGGCGGCGCGGCGTCGTTGCGGAGATATTCATCTGCGGGGTCCATGACCGATACGAAGTCATGGACGGGAAACTCGCATGAGCGTGTTCAACATCTTCGACATGGCGGCCGGCGAAGAGCTTGGCCGCTACTTCGCCGCGTCCGCAGCGGACGCCCTGAACGCCATGGCCAAGGCCGCGGGCTTTTCGGACTTCAGCGAGGCCTGCGGGGCGCAGCCGACCCTGAGGGATCAGGTGCTCATCACCGAACTTTAAGTCCTCAGCGCCTCGCCGCGCTACTGGCAGGCGAGGCACTCCTCGTAGTCTGTCTTGCCTTCGATGCGCAGGGCGGCTTCCATCTTCTCGGCGCCCGCGAAGGCGGCGCGCTGCACCGACTTGGACCGCAGGTAGTAGAGCGACTTGCAGCCGCGCTCCCACGCGGTCCAGTGCAGCATGTGCAGGTCCCACTTGTCGACGTCGCCGGGGATGAACAGGTTCACCGACTGAGACTGGCAGATGTCGGGGGTGCGGTCGGCGGCCAGCTCCACGATCCAGCGCTGATCCAGCTCGAAGGCGGTCTTGTAGACGTCCTTCTCGTCGGCCGACAGGACCTCCAGGTGCTGGACTGAGCCTTCGTTCTCCAGGATCGAACTCCAGACCGCGTCGGTGTTGCAGCCCTTGGCGGCCAGTAGTTGCTCCAGGCAGGGGTTCTTCACCGCGAACGAGCCGGAGAGGGTCTTGTGGGTGTAGATGTTGGCCGGGATCGGCTCGATGCCTGCCGACGTGCCGCCGCAGATGATCGAGATCGAGGCGGTCGGCGCGATGGCCAGCTTGTGGCTGAACCGCTCCATCACACCCTTCTCCGCCGCGTCCGGGCAGGCGCCGCGCTCAGCGGCGAGGGTGCGGCTGGCGGCGTCGGCCTGGCGACGCAGCGTCTTGAAGATGCGCATGTTCCAGGATTTCGCCATGGCGGACTCGAACGGCACGCCCTGCGCCTGCAGGAAGCTGTGGAAGCCCATCAGACCAAGGCCGACCGACCGCTCCCGCTCGGCGGCGTAGACCGCAGCAGCCATGGCGTCGGGCGCGGAGTCGATGAAGTCCTGCAGCACGTT
>CAXTUT010000055.1:0-11210 GCA_964247465.1 uncultured Caulobacteraceae bacterium
GAAGAGGGCTTGGTCACGATCTAAATTCTCCGCCTCCTGCCTTGTGCAGCCGGCATCTTACGCTACGTTGTGTAGCGTAAGATGCGTCCCGGTAAGCATTGGGCTTTGACCCCGGACATTCCGGTCCTGAGTAGAGGTAGACCTTGCGCGTCCACGCAACAGACATCGGCCTGCTCAACGTCGCGCGCACGGAAGGCCACGGGGGAACGCCGCTGCTGTTGCTGCACCCCGTCGGGCTGGACCTCAGCTGGTACGGGCCGCAGTTCGAGGCGTTCGGGCGGCAGCGCGACGTCGTCGCCTTCGACATGCCGGGTCACGGCCAGTCAGGTGACCTCGCCCAGGCGCCGAGCTTCGAGATCATGGCTCGCGCCGCGGAAGCGGTGCTGGAGGAGACGGGCGGCCGCCCCGCCGATGTGCTCGGGGTCTCGGTCGGCGGCATGATCGCCCAGACCTTGGCGCTCCGCCGGCCCGACCTGGTCCGTTCGCTCAGCTTGGTCGCCACGCTCTGCACCTTTTCCCCTGAAGTCCGCCAGGCTTTGCGTGAGCGGGCCGCGGTCGCGCGGACGGAGGGGATGGCCCGCATCGCGCAGCTTTCCAACGCGCGCTGGTTCACGCCCGCCTTCCGGGCTCGCCGCCCCGACATGATGGAGCGCGCCCGACGTAGTCTCCTACAACAGCCGGGCGAGTTCCACGCCGCCATGTGGGAGATGATCGCCGACCTGGACCTGGAGACGCAAATTCACGCGATCAGTTGCCCGACGCTCGTCGTGACTGGCGAGGCCGATGTCAACGCGCCTCCCGCAGCAGCCGAGACGATCGCCGGCGCCATCCCCGGCGCCGCTCTGCGCCTCATGCCGGACGTCGGTCACTTCCCGCCGTTCGAGGCGCCAGACGACTTCAACGCCATCCTGCGCGCCTTCCTTCAAGGCGTCGACGCCGCTGGATGAGCTCGGCCCTGAACCGCAGGCCTACTTGCCACCCAATCCACCGATGAGAGGGAATGAGTGTGCTGAGCCTCTATGGCCGCGTGCCGGTCCGGGATGCGCCCGGCGTCTGACCGAAGCGTGAGCGGAAGGCGGTGACGAAGGCGCTGGTGCTGGCGCTGGTGTAGCCCGCGTCCAACGCCGCGCTGGTGACGCTCTCGCCCTGGAGCAGGTTGCCGCCGCCGCCATCCGCCGTGCGCCCTGCCTGCACTCCGACGGCGTCATACCCGTCGCTGAAGGTCAGCCGCTGAACCTAACCGTGACGGGCTGCGCCATCCAACTCACCGACGCGGCTGGTGTGGATCGTCCTCCAGTTCGGCGAGCATGGCGGCGGCCCGCCAGCCCGTTCTGTCGGCTCCGCCATGAGGGACCTGATCCTACACCGGCCTGGACGGAAAGGGCTGTTAGGGCGACCATGTTTCAGCGGCGCGATAGTGGCCGCTGGGGGACTGCCTTGTAGCGACTTTCTCAGCTAGGTGATGTCCGATGCAAAGCTGGTAAGCTCTGGCGCTGCGGCAGGAGGCCGGCGCCCACCTCGTCCTTCAATGCGGCGACCCTACTAAGATGTCAAACTCAACCTGAGTCGAGGGCGGAAGTCATTTGGGAGAGGGTCTTGGCGCAAGCGGCAGTGGGGCGAGTTCACATTGGCCGGAACTTAAACAAAGTGACAGGCAAATACTCGAGCTCATATCAAAGCTTCGAACTCCGACCCGCGCTCAGCTGACCCACGCGACCGAGCTGACGCAACCCTCGATCTCGCGGATCATAAGCGAGTTGGCGCATCGCGGGCTGGTGGACGTCGGCTTGCCGGTTCCCGCCGGACGCGGCCAGCCGAGCGCGAGCGTGGCGCTCAGGCCGGCCGCAGCCTATTCCGTGGGCGCCTCGGTCACGCCGGACGGGGTCACGCTCGTGGCTGCCGACTTCTGCGGCGCGGTCATCGCGTCGACGGCAAGACCGGCGGCGGAGCCGTCGATCGATTGGACTTGCGGACAGATCAGGCATTTCCTGAGGACTGTCGGCAAAGCGCCCGATCGCGGAGAACTCGTCGGCGTCGGCCTGGCCATAACCGGATACTTCGTCAAAGACGATCAGATCGTGAACCCGCCTGGGCTCGACGACTGGGCTGTGAGGCCCCTTCTCGACGAGCTCAGGGCCAAGCTGGACATGCCCGTCTGGCTGGAAAACGATGGAACGGCGGCGGCGATCGGCGAGAACCTCGCCGGCGCCGGCCGTAATGCTAAGCATTTCGCCTACTTCTATTTCGGCGTCGAGTTCGGCGGTGGCTTGGTCTGCAACGGGTCCCTGATGCGGGGCTCCAGAGGCAACGCCGGCGAGTTCGGGGCCATGTCCGCCGCGTCCAAAGGCCTGCTCGGCCTCTCGACGCTGAAAGACAGGGTCGAGAGCGCCGGGGGACCGAAGATACCCTCGCTTGCGGACTTCCTCCAGGCCGTGGACCCGGATTGGCCGGGCGTGGACGCCTGGCTCCTGGACGCCGGCGCCATTCTCGCCGTCCTGACGACCGACGTACAAGCCGCGGTCGACCCGGACGTCATCGTCCTCGGCGGAAGGTTGCCGGCCGTCCTGCTGCCCCCTCTCCTTGCGGAGATCGCGCATCAGCAGGCGCGAAGAAGCCCGCGCTTGCGGCGGGGACGTCCGACATCACCGGAGACGCGGATCGTTGCGGGTACGCTCAGCCACGATCCGGCCGCCTTCGGCGCAGCGGCCATTCCCCTGCGCAGCCGGTTTTTTGATAGTCATACATCTCGCATGGTAACGTCACGATAATGATACACGCTGCATGGTAATCGCACCTCCGATCATAACGGGGGCTGGTGATCATGCATGTCACACGAATGGGCGGGAGCCGTCCGGCGCGATCCAGCGTCGCGAAGCTCAAACACCGCCCTTCCGGCGACCTGAAGCAGGCCCTGCTGACGTCGGCCTTGATCGCAGGCCTTGTGGGCGTCGGCTCGAAGGCCCTGGCGCAACCTTCGGCTCCGGCGCTTCCGCAAGCGGCTGACCCGCCGGTCGGCGCGGCGACGCCCGTTTCCGGTCCACAGGCCACTGCGCCTCCGCCCCAGACCGAGCTGCCGGCGTCGTCTGTCAACGAGGTGGTGGTAACCGGCGACGCCTATGCCAACGCCAAGACGATCGTCGCCAAGCGCAGCCTGAGCGTCGTCTCCGACGGTATCTCCGCCAACCAGATCGGCGAGCTGCCCGAGTTCGGCCTCGGCGACGCGATCGCCAGCGTGCCGGGCGTCAGCTTCATCATCAACAACGGGCGGGGCGAGGATCAATTCCTCACCATCCGCGGCCTCAACCCGGACTACGACTCCGTCACCGTGGACGGGATTGCGCTGCCGTCGACGGAGGAGACCACGCGCAGCATCTCCTTCGATGTGCTGCCGGCGTCGGTGGTCAGCCAGGTCAACATCTTGAAGACCTGGACGGTGGACCAGCCGAGCGACGCGGTGGGTGGCGTCACCGACCTTCGCACCCGCAGCGCCTTCGACCATCCGGGAACCTTCGTCTCCGGCCAGGCCAACTACGCCGACTGGGAAGACGGACGCATGCTGCACGGCAACGTCCCGTCGGGCGAGGGAGACCTAATCCTCAGCAAGACGGCCGGACCAAAGAACGAGTTCGGGGCGCTCCTTCTCCTCAGCTACTACCAGCGCGATTCAAGCTCGGTGAACACCACCACCAACCCCTACTCCTACTATCCGACGAGCGGGATCGGCTCGCAGGGCGTCAAGGCGCTCGACCAGACGAGCGCCACGGCGACCAGCACCACCCTGCTGCCGAGCCAGAACGTGGCCGGCGACATTCCCATTCCCGACCGTCACCAGTGGTATCTCTACGACAACGTGCGCACGCGCCCGGGCCTCTTCAGCCGCTTCGACTTCGACGACCATCAGATGTGGCGCGCCCACCTGGACGGCGGCATCTTCCGCTTCAAGAACGACGAGAGCCGCTATACCCAGTTCCTGAACCGCGTCGGCCCGGCAGACATCACGACCGCCACCACGGGCGACTTCGCCCAGGGCAACGCCCAGGCCCAGTACGACAAGTACATCCAATATCGCGAGCTGGCCTACATCGACTTCGGCGTCGGGGCGACGCTCGGGCCCAAGACCCACGTCGACTTCACCGCCGACTACGGCTATGGCCACTATCGCCAGAACACCGCGGAGGACGTCTTCGTGGCGGCGGCCTCGCCGAACCTGGCCTTCGACTACAACCTGACGACCGAGAGCGCGCCCCTGTTCACGCCCAACAATGAGGCCTACTTCACCAACCCGGCGAGTTATAAGCAGACCTACCACCTGAACGAGGAGGATGAGAGCTCCACCACCCAGCCGATCTTCCGACTGGACTTCAGCCACAACTTCGATCCAACCGACCTGGGTCTCGGCTTCAACGCGGGCGCTCAGCACCGCGACCTGACCCAGACCTACAGCTACAACCAATACCGGCTGAACCCGACGGTGGCGCCGACGCTCGCCCAGATCGGCACGCTCGGCTCGCCCAGCCTCTACGACGGTTACGGCCAATCCATCCTGACGGTCAATCCCGGGGCGGTGGACGCCTACATCGCCGCCAACCCTGGCAACTATACGCGCAACGCCACCGACACCCTCACCAACACCGTCAACAACTACAATCTCGATGAAGAGATTAACGACGGCTACGTCCAGCTCGACTACCGCACGCAGCACCTCTTCGCGCTGCTCGGCCTACGCTATGAGTCGACCCAGCAGAAGATCCAGAACTTCCTGCCGCAGCCGTTCAGCAGCACGACCAACTTCGTGCAGAGCACCACCGACTACGACTACGACCGGCTGCTGCCCTCCTTCAACATCAGCTATACGCCGATCCACCAGCTTATCGTGCGAGGGGCGATCACCCGCACCCTGGCGCGTCCTGAGTACGCCCAACTGGCGCAGAACAGCTCCGCCAGCATCGCGTCCAACGCCTCGGGGGGGCTCGCCTCGGAGACCATCTCCAACCCGAACCTTCGTCCCCGCGAGTCGACCAACTACGACGTCTCCATCGAGGCCTATCCGACGCCGGCCATCCTCGGGTCCGTGGCGCTGTTCCGCAAGGACATCTCCAACGAGATCGTCACCCTCACCACCACCGAGCAGGGCGTCTCGATCCCCGGCGCCACGGGGGTCTACGCCCTCACCATCACCCAGCCCCAGAACGCCGGCAAGTCGCAGGTGCAGGGCGTGGAGCTTAACCTGGTCGACTCCCGCTTCAGCTTCCTGCCGGGCTTCCTCTCCGGGTTCGGCGCGCGGGGCAACGTTGCGCTCATGAACTACGACGCGCCCTTCATCCGCATGAGCGACGGCAGCTTCCGCCACCTACCCCAGCTCATCTATTCGGTGCACGAGGTCGCCAACGTGGGGCTGTTCTATTCCTACGAGCGCTTCATCGGCGAGGTCGCCTACAACCATACCGGCAAGCAGCCGATCAGCTTCGACACCAACAACGCCGTGAACGACCAGTGGTACGCCGCCATCGACACCATAGACGCTCAGCTCCGCTACGCCGTCACGCCGCACCTGGACGTCCGCTTCCAGGCCAAAAACCTGCAGGACTCGCGACCACAGAAGGTCGAGGGGCCGGGCCAGGGACAGAACCTGTCCACGCTGGAGAACGGCCGCGCCTTCTTCTTCGGCGTGGGCTTCCACTATTGAAGCAAGACCGCAGCAGGTTGAAACTTCCTATTCCTCCGCTCATCCCGGCGAATGCCGGGACCCAGATCGCGACGCTGCACCTCGACGCTAAGAACCCACCAACCCTTTCGAAGCCAGCGCGTTATGATCTGGGTCCCGGCATTCGCCGGGATGAGCGGAAACCAAGATCAACCTGAAGCGATAGCGCTCTAAATGAAGCGATAGCGTTCTAAATACTGTCCGAGCCTCCACCTTACTGGGATCCTACATGCCATCTAAGTTTGTATCCGCGGTTCTCTGCGCCGGTTTGCTCACGACCGCAGGAGCCGGGGCGGCGACCCCGCCGGCGGGCGAATACCACTCGCTCGCGAGCGGTTCGCTCATCCAGGACAAGGACTTCTATCTCCTGACCCTGATCGAGAGGCTGCCCCAGGTGCGATCGGCCGTCGCCGCCGATCCCGCCCTCCAGGCGATCGGGCGCGACCGGCGCGCCAGGCTGGAGGCGGCCCGGACCGCCTGCAGCGGCGAGGTGGATTGCCTCCTGCAGCCCTACCTCTGGACCGACGCCGAGGTCGCCGAGGCCGGGCGGCGCCTGGGCGACCGCCTCGCCGCCGCAGGCCTCGCCACACGGCTCGCCGGCGAGATGCGCCGCTCCGGCCGCTTCGCCCGCTACCAGGACCTGGACGACCTCGCCCTGATCCGCCAGGCCTGGAGCGATGCGGCGGCGGGCATGAACCACGTGCTGCGCGTCTGGGGGCTCGGCGAGCCGCCGCTCTATCCCCTGATCGACTCCATCAGCTACCCGAGCGGGGACAAGATGTGGAAGGACGCGGTCGACGACCTGGTCGACGTCGACCTGGAGACCCGGCCTTCGGACGAGCTCTTCTCCCAGCTTCCGCTCTCCGCAGCGCTCGACGTCCTCTACATGAACGACCGCGACGAGCCCGCCCGGCTGGAGCCGCTGTCGCAGGGCGAGAACGCCGCCGCGCTGGCCTACGCCAGGACGCTCGACTGGAGCCGATGGCGCTACCCGGTCATGCTGATCCCGGGCCGCAGCCCCACCTTGACGGACAATCCCCTGAGCCCCGAAGCGAAGATGAAGGTCCGCCTCGCCGCCGAGCGCTTCCGCCAGGGCTTGGCGCCTCTGATCGTGGTCTCCGGCGGCTACGTCCTGCCTTCGCAGACCCGCTTCTGCGAGGCCCTGGAGATGAAGCGCGAGCTGATGCGCGCCTACCACATCCCCGAGCGCGCCATCCTCATCGACCCCTTCGCGCGCCACACCACCACCAACCTCAGGAACACCGAGCGGCTGATGCTGGAGGCCGGCGCGCCGACGGAGCGCCCGATCCTGGTCACCACCACCGCCTTCCAGAGCCGCTACATCGAAGGGCAGGTGTTCCACGACCGCTGCCTGCGCGAGCTGGGCTACCTCTGCCTGGCCGACCTGCACCGCCTGTCGATCTTCGATACGGTCCTGACCCTGCCGGCCGTCTCGACGCACCGCGACGCCCGCGACCCGCTCGATCCCTGATCGGGGGCTCAGCCGGGGACGATGTCGAAGGCGCAGCTCAGCCGCGTCTCGTCCGACTCGAACGGCTCGACCCCGTGCCACATTGACGAGGGGAAAAGCACCAGGACGCCGGGCTGCGGACGCACATAGTGCTCAGGCGCCAGCGGCGGGAGCGTCGGCGTGCCCGGCCGCCCGAACCTCAGCCAGCCCTGGCGTCCCGTCAGCTGCGCCGGTACGCGCACGTGCAGGGCCGAGGACAGCCAGCCTTCCGCATGCACATGGTCGATGTGGTGGCCGCCCCGCCCGAGGCGCACCGACCAGGCGCCGCTGATCCGGTAGGCCCCGGCCTTGCCAAGCTTGGTCATGTGCCGGCGGATGGCCGGATCGATGGCGGCGAACACGGCGCGGATAGCCGGATGCGGATAGTCCGCCAAGCCGCGGAGGGTCTGGCTCCCGCCCCGCACCGACTGGCCGATCGGGTGAGCGAGCGAGGCGTGCACCGCGTCCAGCGCCGTCGTTAGATCTTCGAGATAGCCTGGCACGTCGCGCCAGCCCGGGGGCGCCTCCAGGGCGTAGGCGCCGACGGTCTCCGGCGAGGCCTGCAGGGTCGCCGCCCGGGGGTCGGCGGCCAGCCGCCAGGCGGCGCCGAGCAGGGCGCGTACGTAAGGATCGTTCGGCCGCTCGCGATGCAGAGCCTCGGCCCGCGCCGCCGCAGGGATTGCCCGACCGAGCGCCAGATCCACCTCTATTGCCGCCTTGGCCCAGGCGTCGCCGCGCCGCTCAGGCGGGATCGCCGCCACATGCCTCTCCGCCGCCTGCGCATCGACCGTGACGGCCGTCCGGGCGGCTAGCAGGTGCAGTCCGCCCGCCCGTTGCGCCCGCATGGCTGCGAGGCTGTAGGCCTCCGTCTCCTCACCAGCCTCCTGCAGCAGTCGCACCAGGACCGCAGTCAGCTCCGGGATCTGCGGCGCGCCGTCGAGCGCCTCGCGCGCCCGCGGCAGGCTCCCGGTCCGCATCCACACGAGTTGGGCGAGTTCGCGGTGCGCCGTGACGGAGGCAGGATCGAGCCGGAGCGCGCCCCTGAGCGCCGCCTCCGCCTCATCGAAGCGCGCGCACCGAAGGCAAAGGCGGCCGAGGCGTATGCGCGCATCCAAGCTCATGGCGCCCGCGCCGTGGACCGCGCGACGGCAGGCGGCCTGCGCCTCCGCCTCCCGCCCGGCCTTCAGCAGCGTGTCGGCGAGGTCCACGGTCGCGTCCGGCGACGCCGCCCAGGAACCCGCGAACGCCTCCTGGACCCGGACGGCGTCCTCCGACCGTCCCTGATCGAGCAGCAGGCCCGTGAGGGTCCTGAGCGCGGAAGGGTGCGGCCTGAGCCGCAGCGCCGTCCTCAACCGGGCCTCGCACCCCTCCACGTCGCCCTTCTCAAGGAGGACGAGACCCAGCAGATGGTGCGCGTCGGCGCGGTCGGGCTCGAGGTCCAGAAACGATCGGAGGATGACCTCCGCCTCGCCGCCGCGGCCCGCGTTGTGAAACTCGGCGGCGCGGCCGACGGGATCGGTGGTCATGGCGGCGATTCTATGCGCGACGACAGACATCGAGGGCTTCTAAAGCGTCCGTATGACGCTTTCCGACGCTCCACGCGACTCGCGGCGAGATGGGCGACCTCGCGGGGAGCTGGAGAGCCAGGAGCTCCGCAGCCGACTCGAGCCTTGTCATACAACCGATACAGCTGCGCTCTACCGCGTGCCCACACCGATTATGGCGATGCGGGAGAGGGTGCATGTCCGGCTGTTGCGGCGTGGCGGCGCGGGGCGGACTCGCCGCCGCCCGCCTGGCGGCCATCCTGGCCGGCGCCGCCGCCGCCGGGCCCATGACGCCGCCGCCGGTGCTCCCGCCGCCGCACGACGTGCATGCGCCACCCCTGCCGGTCGTCGAGCTCCAGGCCCGCGAGCTGCGGCGCTACAAGGCGCCCGAAGCCCGCCAGGGCGTGGCCGTGGACGCCCGCTACTTCTACGCGGTCGTGAACACCCGGATCGGCAAGTACGACAAGGAGACGGGGGCCAAGGTCGGCGAGTGGGTCGGCGACCGGCGCCGGATCCTCCACATCAATTCCTGCACGGTGGACGGGACGGAACTGGTCTGCGCCAACTCGGACTTCCCCGAGCTGCCCATGGCGAGTTCGGTCGAGGTGTTCGACACGGCCACCATGAAGCACGTCCGCTCAGTCCCCCTCGGCGTGCGTATCGGGTCGCTGACCTGGGTGGAGCGGCGGGGCGGCTACTGGTGGGCGGGCTTCGCCAACTACGACATCTGGGGCGGCGAGGCCGGCCACGACCACCGCTATTCCGTAGTGGTCAAGTTCGATCCCGAGTGGCGCCAGGTGGGCGGCTACCGCTTCCCGGACTCCGTGCTGGAGCGGTTTGCGCCCACGAGCGACTCCGGCGGCAGCTGGGGCGATGACGGCCTCCTCTACGTCACGGGCCACGACCGGTCGGAGATCTACGTCCTGCGTGAACCGGGCGAGGGCACGACGCTCGAGCATATCGCCACCGTCGACGCGCCGCTCAACGGACAGGCCTGGGCCTGGGACCGGTCCCAGCCGCGCACCCTGTTCGGGATCACACGCAAGGACGGAGAGGTGGTCTCCATGACCATCCCGCCCGTACCAACGCCGCCATCTGAGTGAAACGCTGCCAACTTTGCCTTAACCGGCTCGTTCGCGCTAAGGGCGTGGCGACATCGTAGTTTAAGTCAACACGACCTGTGCGGCCTTAGAGACTGTTTCAAAAGCCATTAAGCACCCCGGCCGGTGCTCGTTTCATAAGGCTGTGTAAGACGTATCCGAGCAGCACTCATTTGGCGCAATCTTTGTAAAATGGTCGACCGGTGCGCTCGAAATTCTCGTCGCACCGGTTCTAGCATGGGTGTCCGCCAAACCGGGGAGGATCAACCCTATAAGTTCGCGTTCCGCGCTGGGCTAGCGGGCTCGCCCTGAAGCGCACTTGTGCGGCCTCGACGTAGGCGTTCAGGCCGGTGAACGGCGCACGCTCGTCCGACGCGCGCACTGCGTCCTCGGTCGGCGTGATCTCGCCTGACAGAGCCCATCTTGGGCATCCGCCATGGCGTCGGCGACCTTGTTTTAGCTGGCCTGTGACTCCAGTCGGGCGATCAGCGGCTGCAGCACGGTGCGCCAAGTCTCGTTGGAGATCGGACCGATCTGGCGGTAGCGGATGCGCCCCTGCCGATCGACGATGAAGGTCTCGGGCGCGCCGGTCACGCCGAGATCGATCCCGAGCCTGCCGCTCGTGTCCTCGCCGATGCGGCGGAACGGATCGCCGTGCTCCTGCAGCCAGGCAGCGGTCTTCTCCGGCGGGTCGAGCCACGCGACGCCATAGATCGGGGCCACGCCTGAGGCCGACAGCTGCATCAGCATCGGCTGCTCCTCCGCACAACTTGGACACCAGGAGGCGAAGACGTTGATCATCGCGACCTGGCCTTTGAGATCGGCCTTGCTGAGCGTCGGTCCGCCGGGATGGAGCGGCTGCAACACGAAGGCGGGCAGCGGCCGGGTGGCGTCCACCCGCGCCTGGCTCGGATGGCCGCGCCATAGCCCGTAGCCGAGGATCGCGGCGAGGCCGAGAAAGGCGACCAGCGGCGCAAGCATCAGCAGTCGCACCCGCGGGGTAGGGGCGGTGACCTGGGACTCGCTCACTTGCGGGCTGCGGTCCGCGATGGGCCGCCGCCGCCCTGGGCGTTGGGATTGTCGTCGACGGTGAACACCTGCCCGCCCTTGCTCATGAACAGCTTCTCCATCTCCGCCCGGTTGAAGGGCCGCGAGCCGAGGCGGCCGAACACGGCGACCTGGCCGCCCTCTTCGTCCACCGCGCGGTCCCGCTCAAGCCCGCGCGAGAGCGCCAGCGCCGGATGGTGCGTGTGGCGCCAGGCGATGAGTTCGGGCTTGGGCTCGGGCGAGAAGCCGTAGAAGTTGGGCTGGCTGTCGGGGCTGGTCAGCTGCAGCACCTTCAGCCCGTTCTT
>CAXTUT010000056.1:0-11129 GCA_964247465.1 uncultured Caulobacteraceae bacterium
GGCGGAAGCTCGCGATCGCGGCCAACAGCGCCTCGTAGGCCACGCCGGGCATGGGCGCAGGATGGGTGGCCGTAAAGATCAGCAGCCTTCGGCCGTTGGCGCGGCGGCATGCGGTGATCTGGTCCATCAGGCCCTCGCTGGAGCGCCAACGGGTCAGCACCGCCTCCCCCGTCACGTCGGGCCAGGCCACGGGCGCGGAGCCGACCTGGACGAACTCAGGCAGCGTCGTGCGCAGCCGCTCCATCTCGGCGCGCACGTAATCCTGCACCTCCAGGCCGAGCGGCAGGGCCTCGCGCGTGATCACTAGGCTGGCCGCGGCGTGGCCGTCGCCGGGCAGCCTCAGCACGTGCAGCGTCTCGTCGCTCCACAATCCGGGGACGTCGAGCTCCAGCGCGCCCTCGTTGAGCTGATAGAGCGGCGGCGGTGGCTCGGTCTCCTGCGCGTCCGACATGGCGATCCCCTGCTTCCCGCAGTAGCAAGCCCGGCGCGCTCGGCGCAAGGCCCGGATGCAGGCGGGTATAGAGCGTCTTTCCGGCGTCCTTCAAATGACTGTATGGTGGCGCCATGGGGGTAGGCATGACGGTAAGGACGATGAGGCGATCGGCTGCGGGAGTGGGCCTGGGCGCCCTCCTGCTTGCGGGATGCGCGCACCAGGCCAAGCCGCCTTCCACCTCAGCGCCCGCGACGCCTTCGGTCGTCCCAGCACCTGCGGCGAACTCGCTTGCCCCCACGCCCGGCCTCGATCCGCAGGAGCGCATGCGCAAGCTGATCGAGCTTCTTGAAGACGGTCAGCGCGACCAGGCGCGCGCGGAGGCCAAGGAGTTGTTGAGGCAGGAACCCGACAACGCGCTCGCCGCAAACCTGCTGAACCAGATTGATTCCGATCCGAAGCTCGCTTTCGGCGAGCAGAACTTCCCCTACAAGATCAGGCCGGGCGAGAACCTCTCCATCCTGGCCGAGCGGTATCTGGGAGATCGCTACGCCTTCTACGCCCTGTCGCGCTACAACGATCTCGTTTCGCCTAACCAGGCCCGTGTCGGGCAGACGATCCTGATCCCCGGCGCTCCGCGCAAGCTCGCCTCGCCCGCGCCGGTCTTGCGACGTAGGATCGAGCCGTCGGAAGAGCCTCGCAAGCCGGCGCCGGCGCCGGCTCCATCTCCGCCGTCCACGCCCGCGCCCCGCCCGGCCGACCCCGTCCGCGCCAACGCCCTTCGCAGCCGCGCGCTGGTGGAGATGAACAAGGGCGCCATCGACCGGGCGGTGAGCTTGCTGCGGGAGGCGGCGGAGAACGATCCGGCCAACACCGCCGTGGCCGCAGATCTGGCGCGTGCGCTCCGCATCCAGTCCGCCACCCGCCACTAGGCCAAGCGCATCGGGCCTGACGGCGTCAGGTCCCGGACGCGTGGTCGAGGGCGGCGCTTCGGTGGCGCAGGTCGATGGCGAGACCGAGAGAACCGCCGCCGCCGCATCCAGCGCGCCGGTTTAGTCGTCTCGGAAACCCTCCTCGCGTGGACGGATCAGCGTTCGCTCTCCGTCCTCGATATCGGCCGGCTCGGGCGCTGCAGGCTCGGCGTGGGCCAGTCGCGACGTTGCGGGTATGCGCGCCGGCGCCGGTTCGGGCGCAGGCGGCGGCGGGTCGAACGGCGAAGCGACGTGGCGGGCCGCGGAGGGGCGTGGGGGTATGTTCCAGGTCTGGGATCCCAGACCCGTGCCTTCCTCGCCGGCGTCGCCGCGATACTGCGGCGCGAACTGGGCCGGCGAGAACGGGACTTTGGCGGGGC
Organism: uncultured Caulobacteraceae bacterium; assembly: GCA_964247465.1. Taxonomy (GTDB): domain Bacteria; phylum Pseudomonadota; class Alphaproteobacteria; order Caulobacterales; family Caulobacteraceae; genus CAHJWH01. The sequence continues at coordinate 1,782 of CAXTUT010000056.1, forward strand.
GCATGGCGCCGACGGGCGCCGGCACGGACCGTTCGCCGCCCTCTTCCAGGGCGTAGGTCTCCGCCGCGGTCATCTGCTCTTCCAGGTTGCCGCTCATCAGGTTGTAAGCGTCGAACAGCTCGCCGAACTCGTCCTTGCGGTGGTGAGAGATGCGGAAGGCGAGGTCGCCCGTGGCCGCGTCGGTCAGGGCCGCCTTCAGCCGCCGGATGGGCGCGGCGGTCGAGCGCGCGACAATGTAGCTGGCGAGGCCCACGCTGCCCAGCACCACCACGCCCAGCAGCAGCATCAGGAGACGCGAGAGGTCCGCCGCAGCCTGGAGGACGCCCCCATCGAGCACCACGTCGACCATGCCGAACGGACGCGCCGCATAGGTTATCGGGCGCACGAAGCGGAAGCTGGAACGCCCGGGCGTGCGGGTGACCAGTTCGCCATCGGTTCGCTGAACCACCGCCTCGCCGGCCTGCACGGGCTGGTATCGCTGACCGACGAGGGCTGGCGTCTTGGAGCCGCGGATGATCCCGTCGGCGTCCACGATGGTCAGCTGGCGGATGTTCGGATCGCTGGCGGCGGCTTGTACGAACGCCTGGGTCGGCAGCCAGTCGCGCTGCTCGGGTGGCAGGGTGGCGTTGTCGACGGCGCGCAGCGCGGCGTTGTTGGCCACGAAGGTCGCGACCGCCGAGCCCGCGGTCAGGGCCACCTTCTGCATCGCCTCGTACTGCTGGGCGAGCACGGTAGTGATGCTGGCCAGCAGCACCAGCGCGGTGATCGAAGCCACCAGCAAGGTGGTGCGCACCTGCAGGGGCAGATAGCGCCGCCGCGTGGCGGCCTCCGCCTGGATGGCGGCGTCGGCGGCCTGCTCGCGCCGCAACGCCTCGGCCAGTTGCGTCCCGTCGCGGAAGCGGCGCTCGGGCCGCTTGGCGAGCAGCTTGTTGATGATGAACTGCAACCCGCGCGGCGCGTCCGACGCGACCTCGGCGAGCGAAGGCGGCTCCTGCTGGGTGATCTGGATGGCGAGCGTCGCGGGGCTGACGCCGGAAAAGGCCTTCTTGCCGGTGATCAGCTCGTAAAGCACCACACCGACGGAGAAGAGATCGGAGCGGCCGTCGAGATCGCGGCCGAGCGCCTGTTCGGGACTCATGTAGCGCGGGCTGCCCAGCACCTGGCCTATCTGGGTCTTGAGCGCGTCGCCGTCGTCGTAGGGGACCTCGCTCTCCGCCACGCGCGCGATGCCGAAGTCCAGGATCTTGATGGAGCGCTCATCGCTCATCAGCATGATGTTGGACGGCTTGATGTCGCGATGCACGACGCCCAGGCTGTGGGCGTAGCGCAGGGCGTCGGCCAGCTGCAGGCCGATGGAGATCACCTCGCTCGGCGCCATCTCGCCGCGCTCGCGCACCACTTCGTTGAGCGGCTTGCCGTCGATCAGCTCCATGGCGATGTAGGGATAGCCGTCGACCTCGCCCACGTCGTAGATCGTGACGATGTTGGCGTGGTTCAGCGCGCCCGCCGCCTTGGCCTCGCGCAGGAAGCGGCCGGCGTATTCACGGTTCTGACGAAACTCAGGCTTGAGGATCTTGATCGCGAGGGTGCGATGGATGCCCGGGTCAAAGGCCCGGTACACATCCGCCATCGCCCCTTCGCCAATCAGCGCCTCGACGCGATAGCGGCCCACCCTGTCGAGCAAAACACCGCTCCCCGATACTACCCCGCATGTCGATTAGCAGAGGCGGGCAACCGCGGCCAGGGTTGCCGATTGACCTTGACGGCTGTTTCGAGAATGCTTCGCCCGCTTCAGGGGACGGGGCTTGAGCGACGGGATCGATCTTGAGCGGCTGGCCGCGGCCCTGCCGGAGGCGGCGTCAGGCGTGGACCTGCGCGGCGGCGGCGAAGGCGGCGTCTTCTTCCGGTTGAAGGACCTGCGCGCGGACGCCCGCGCCGCGGAGCGCGAAGCCGTTTCGGCGCCGGAGGCCGAGACGCCGATCATCGAGGCGGGGCTGCGCGACTGGTCGGAGCTGGCCGAGCGCGCCACCGAGGTGCTGGAGACCCGCAGCAAGGACCTGGAGATCGCCTGCTGGCTGTGCGAGGCGCAGGTGCGGCTGCAGGGCTTTACAGGCCTGGTCGCCGGCCTGACGCTGCTGACGCGGTTTGTTGAGGCGTTCTGGGACGCGGGCCTGCATCCGCAGGCGGACGAGGACGGGGTGTCCACCCGGGTCGCCCCGGTGGCCGCCCTGCTCGGCCTGGAAAGCGTCGCGGCGCTGCTGCAGCCCATCCGCCTGCTGCCCCTGTCGGACCAGGCGCCCGACGTGGCGCTGTGGACCGCGGAAACCGCGTTCGCACCCCTGGAGGGCGGCGACGACGCCAACGCCCGAGCCCGCCTTCAGGCCCGCCGTACCGAGCAGGTGGAAGCCGTGCGCCAGGGCCTGCTGCGCGCCTCGCCGTCGTTCCTGCGCCAGGTCCACGGCGACGCGCTCGCCGCCGCGGAACGGGTGGAGGCGCTGGCCGAGGCGCTCGATGCGCGCGCCGGCGTCGGGCGTTTCGGCTCTCAGGTCACCCAGCCGCTGCGCGCCATCGCCGAGCTGATCGAGACCCAGGCCGGCGACCGGCTGAAGCAGGGTCAGGCGGCGGCCGACGGGGAGCCCGGACCAGCGCCCGCCGAAGGCGTGGCGGCCGGCGTGGGCGGGATCGCACCCGGCCGCATCTCCAGCCGCACGGAGGCTTATGACGCCATCTTGCGCATCGCCGACTTCTTCGCCGAGACCGAGCCGCAGTCGCTGGTCGCGCGCAGCCTGCGCGAGGTCGTGCGCCGCGCCATGCTGCCGCTGGACGCCCTGCTGGCCGAGCTGATCCCGGACGCCTCGGAACGCACCCTGTTCTTGCAGCGGGCGGGCGTGAAGGATGAGACGAGCCAAAATGAGACCAACGGTTATAATTAGGTCTGCACGTCTTGTGGGCGCTTCGATTCTTTATAGCGTGGCTGTAGGGTTGCAGCGAGTTGCGACCTTGACGCGTTGCAGCGTCGTCAGGGGCGCTTAGGTCGCCGGGCCAGGGGGTCCGGCCAAGACCATCAGCGAGGGGCGGTGTTATGAAGAGCGTGCACGACAAGCTGAGCAAGGTCAGGAAGCCTCGCGTCCATATCACCTACGACGTGGAGACCGAGGGCGCGACCGAGATCAAGGAGCTGCCTTTCGTCGTGGGCGTGATGGGCGACTTCTCCGGCGATCCCACCGAGCCGCTGAAGCCGTTGAAGGACCGCAAGTTCATCCAGATCGACCGCGACAACTTCGACCAGGTGCTGCGTCGCATGGCGCCGGGACTGAACATGCGGGTGGAGAACACCCTGAAGGGAGACGGCAGCGAGATGGCCGTGTCGCTCAAGTTCGAGTCCATGGAGGACTTCGAGCCCGGCCGGGTGGTCGAGCAGGTCGAGCCGCTGCGCAAGCTGATGCAGACCCGCAACAAGCTGCGCGACCTGATGACCAAGGCCGACAATTCCGAGAAGCTCGAATCCCTGCTCGAGCAGGTGCTGCAGAACCAGGGCCAGCTCGAAGATCTCACCAAGGAGCTCGGCGCCTCGGCGCCCGAGAAGGAGTGACCGCCATGGCCGACGCCACGCGCACCAAGGGCGCCGCCGCCCAGACCGTCACAGCCGAGGCCCCGGGCGGCTCCAGCCTGCTCGACCAGGCCATCAGCGCCACCCGCCAGACCGAACCGCAGGAGGTGCAGGACCTGCTGCGCGCCCTGACCGAGGAGGCGAACCGCGGCACGGTGACCTTCTCGCGCAACTTCACCGCGACCATCAAGAAGGCTATCGAGGCCATCGACACGCAGCTGTCGACCCAGCTCGCCGCGGTCATGCACAACGAGAAGTTCAAGGCGCTCGAGGGAAGCTGGCGCGGGCTGAACTACCTGGTGATGAACTCCAGCACTGGGCGCGACATGAAGATCAGGGTGCTGAACGCCCCCAAGAAGGATCTCGCTCGCGACCTGTCCAAGGCCGTGGAGTTCGACCAGAGCACCCTGTTCAAGAAGATTTACGAGGGCGAGTTCGGCACCCCCGGCGGAGAGCCTTACGGCGCGATGATCGGCGACTACTACTTCGGGTCAGACCCGGAGGACATCGAGCTGCTGCGCAACGTCTCGGGCGTTGCGGCGGCTGCCTTCGCGCCGTTCGTGGCGGCGGCGGGTCCGTCGATGTTCGGCTTCGACAGCTTCGAGGAGCTGTCCAAACCGCGCGACCTGTCGGACCGCTTCCAGGCCACCGAATATACCAAATGGCGCGGCTATCGCGACACCGAGGACAGCCGCTTCGTCACCTTGACCATGCCCCGGGTGCTGGCCCGCCAGCCTTACGGCCAGGGCTCCCGCTCGGTGGACGACTTCGCCTATGAGGAAGCGCCCCACGACGCCCAGGGCAACCCCCGCCCGCTCGGCCACGACGACTACTGCTGGATGAACGCGGCTTATGCGCTCGGCGCGCGCATGACCGACGCTTTCGCCGACAGCGGCTGGTGCACCGCCATCCGCGGGGCCGAGGGCGGCGGCAAGGTCAGCGACCTGCCCACCCACATGTTCATGTCCGACGACGGCGACATGTCCGAGCAGTGCCCGACCGAGATCGCCATCACCTCGCGTCGCGAGAAGGAGCTGTCTGACTTGGGCTTCCTGCCGCTCTGCCACTACAAGAACACCGACTACGCCGTCTTCTTCGGGGCGCAGACCACGCAGAAGCCCAAGAAGTACGACCGGCCCGAGGCGACCGAAAACGCCGCCATCTCGGCCCGGCTGCCCTACCTCATGGCCACCTCGCGCTTCGCCCACTACCTCAAGGTGATGGCGAGAGACAAGATCGGCTCCTTCATGGAGGTCGAGGACTGCGCCAACTGGCTCAACCGCTGGATCATGAACTACGTGAACGCGGCCGAGGGCGGGGGTCAGGAGATCCGCGCCAAATACCCGCTACGCGACGCTAGGGTCGAGGTTTCCGCCGTGGCCGGCTCGCCCGGCAGCTACAACGCCATCGCCTATCTGCGCCCCTGGCTGCAGATGGAGGAGCTGACCGCCTCGCTGCGGCTCGTCGCGCGCATCCCGCAGAAGGCGTGAGCCTCGACCTGATCGCACGGTCGATGGAGGCGGACGAGACGGCGCAATACGCCGCTACCTCGACGTCTCCAGCTGCCGCCCTACCGCTCGGCGACCGCGTCCTCGACACGGTCCAGACGTCGGGCGGCGCGTCGGAGGTCGACGACTTCCTGCGAGCTGAACCGGCCGAGGCGCTCATACGCTGGTTCGGGTCCGACCGGCTCGTCGGCGCCGATGCAGGGCGGCTGCGCCGTCTGATCGACCGGGCGGTGGCCGAACTGGATGCGGCCCTGTCGCGCGCCTGCGACGCCCTGCTCCACCATCCCGCCTTCCAACAACTGGAGAGCGCCTGGCGCGGAATCCACTGGCTCACCGACACGCTGGGCGGAGACGGCATGACGCGGCTGCGGCTGCTCGACTGCCGCTGGGCGGAGCTGACGCGCGATCTGGAGCGGGCGTCGGACTTCGACCAGAGCGCCCTGTTCCGCCTCGTCTATGAGGAGGAGTTCGGCATGCCCGGCGGCGTACCCTTCTCCCTGCTCGTGGGTCTTTACGAGGTGCGCCACAAGCCCGGGCGAGGCCGCGCCACCGACGACGTCTCGGCGCTGCGGGCGTTGAGCCGGGTCTGCGCCGCAGCCTTCGCCCCCATCGTGCTGGGCGCTTCGCCGGCCCTGTTCGAGGTGGACCGCTTTGGCGAGCTGGACCTGCGGCAGTCGATCACCGACACCCTGTCCAGCGCCGACCACCGGCGCTTCCAGGCGCTGCAGCAGTCGCCGGACTCCCGCTTCATCGCCCTGGCCGCCCCGCGCATCCTGCTGCGTACGCCTTACCGCGGGCGCGAGGCCGGCGACTGCGGCTTCACCTACGAGGAGCGGGTGCGCGTGGGCGGCGCGGACGAACTCTGGGGCGTGGGGGCGCTGGCGGTGGCGCAGGTCTGCATACGCGCCTTCGACGACCATCGCTGGCTCGCCGCCATCCGCGGCACGGTGGAGGACCAGATCGACGCCGGCGTGATCTCAGGCCTGCCGCTCGCCGACTTCACCACCGATTCCCGCGGTACGGCGCTGAAGTCGCCGCTGGAGGTCAACATCTCAGGCGCGCTGGAATCGGAGATGACCAAGGCCGGCGTGATCTGCCTGCGTCGCTGCAAGGACACGCCCTACGCCGCCCTGTTCAGCCTGCCGACCCTGCACCGCCCGAGGACGAACCTCAATTCCGAGATTGCGCGCATCAACAGTCAGCTCGGCGCCGTGCTGAACTATGTGCTCTGCGTCTCCCGCTTCGCCCATTACATCAAAGTGATCGGACGCGAGTGGATCGGCTCGCTGAAGTCGCCGGAAGCCTGCGAAATCAAGCTGCAGTCCTGGCTCTACGACTACTGCAGCGCAGGCGACAAGCTGTCGTTCGAGATGAAGGCGCGCCATCCGCTCCAAGACGGGCGCGTGAGCGTGCGCGAGACCCCGGGCGCGCCAGGCTCCTACGAGTGCACAGCCTGGCTGAAGCCGCACCTGCAACTCGACCAGGCTATCGCCGAGTTCCAGCTCACCACCACTTTGCAGGGCGTGGAGCACGCCTTGTGAGATCAGCCCTCCTGGGATTTCCGCGATGAGCACGGCCGCAGAGCTGATGAAAGCCGGCGATATCGCGGGCGCGCGCGCCGCCCTGGTGGAGGCGGTCAAGCGCAAGCCCGCCGACGTGGAGGCGCGCTACGCCCTGGCCGAGGCTCTGATCGTCCAGGGCGACTGGGAGCGCGTCGACGCCCACCTCGACCTGGTCAGCACCCAGGACCCGAGCTGGGGCACGCTGGTGGCGCTGCTGCGTCAGTTGCTGCGCGCGGCCCTGCACCGCGAGGACGTGTTCGAGAAGGGCCGCAGCCCCGACCTCGTTACCCCACCCGCGCCTGAGATCGAGACGGCGCTGCGCATCCTTTTGGAAGCGCGTCGGGGCGGCGACGTCGGCCCGCTCCGCCGCGAGGCGGACGAGCAGGCTCCGGAGTTGAGCGGCACGTGCGACGGCCGCGCTTTCGACACCCTGCGCGACCTCGACGACCGCACCGCCGACGTGCTGGAGCTTTTGACCAGCACCGGCAAGTACGTCTGGGCGCCCTGGAGCGCCATCGTGTCGTTGGAGCTACGCCCGGTGGAACGCCCGCGCGACCTGGTCTGGCGGGCTGCGGAGCTGGAGCTGCGCGACGGTCCGACCGGGGTGGTCTATCTGCCCATGACCTACCAGGCGCCGCTGGGCGCGGCGAGCGACGCCCAGCGTCTCGGCCGCGAGACAGTGTGGACGGAGCGCTCCGGGCTCACCTGCGGGCTGGGCCAGCGCTGCCTGCTCATCGGCGAGGACTTGGTGGCCTTATCTACGGTCGCCGAGCTGATCGTCACGCCAGGCCAGGGTTGACGCCTTGCCGCCCCGCCGCGAGGCCGCAGACCTGCACGCCGGCTCTCTGCTCGACCGGCTGATCGACGACGAGGCGGATAGCCGCGGCGACGACACGCCAAGCTTCGCCCGGCTCAGGGATGGCCTGCGGCGCGATCTCGAAGACCTGCTGAACACCCGCCGCTGCTTCCTGCGGCCGCCGAGGGCGCTCGATCAGCTGAACCGTTCGCTGCTCGCCTACGGGCTGGCGGACTTCACCAACGAGCAGCTGACCTCGCTCAGCTTCCGCCAGGATTTCAGCGAGGAGGTCGAGCAGGTCCTGCGCCGGCTGGAGCCGCGCATCGTCGTGCACGACGTGCAGTTCCTCGAGAACGGCGATCCGCTGGATCGGCGGCTGCGTTTTCGCATCGTGGGCGCGGTGCACCTGGGCGGCGAGCGCCAGTCGCTGTCCTTCGACAGCTACGTCGACCCCGTCGAGGGCGCCATCGTGGTGCGGGACTAGCCGCCGTGCTCGACGACATCCTGCCCCTCTACAACAGCGAGCTGCGCTTCATGCGCGAGCTGGCGCAGGAGTTTGCCGCCGCCAATCCCAAGATTGCGGGACGGCTGCGCCTGTCGCAGGACAGCGTCGAGGACCCCCACGTCGGCCGGCTGATCGAGGCCTTCGCCTTCCTGAACGCGCGCATGCGGCTGAAGCTGGAGGACGACTTCCCCGAGCTGACCGAGTCCATGCTGGGCCTGCTCCAGCCTCACTACCTTGCGCCCTTCCCGTCCATGAGCATCGTCCAACTCGCGCCGCAAGCCGACCAGGCGGCCCACGCCCACGTGCCCGCCGGCCAGACCGTGGTGACTGAAGCGGTGGACGGGGAGCCCCTGACCTATCGCACCGGCTATCCCGTTGAGCTCTGGCCCATCGCCCTGACCCACGCCGCCCTGTCGGGCCTGCCCTTCGTCGCGCCGCCGAACCCGCGCGCGGGCGCCGCGGCGGCGGTGCTGCGCCTGACGCTGAGCTGCCTGGACGCGGGGACCACCTTCACCCAGCTCGGGCTGGACCGGCTGCGCATCCACCTGCACGGGGAGTCCCGCACCGCGCAGATCCTCTACGAGCTGATCCTGGGCGGGACCCTGTCGGTGGCGCTCGCCGACAATGCCGTGGACCACGCCCCGGTGATCCTGGGGCGCGACGCGGTGCAGCCGGTCGGCTTTTCGGAGGCGGAGCTGCTGTTGCCCAACCCGCCGGCGGCGGAGCCCGGCTACGCCCTGATCCGTGAATACTTCGGCTTTCCGGAGAAGTTCCTGTTCTTCGATCTGGTGGGACTCGACGCCAAGACCCTGCTCAGGGCCGGCCGCACCCTGGACGTCTTCTTCTATCTCGACAGGCATGAGTCCCAGCTGGAGCACGCCATCGGGCCGTCGGACTTCCGCCTGTTCTGCACGCCCATCGTCAACCTGTTCACAGCCCAGGCCGATCCGATCCGGCTCGACCCCGGCCGTTACGAACACCGCGTGGTGCCCGATGCACGGCGGGAATCGACGCTTGAGGTCTATTCGGTGGACCGTGTATCCATCAGCGACCGCGCCGGCGATGAGCAGCCCTACCGTCCCTACTTCTCCTTCGGCCAGCGCCAGGCGGGTCGTGATCCCGTCAACCGCTTCTGGCACGCCGTCCGGCGTCCGAGCCCCTACGCGGGCGGCGGCGATGACGTCTTCCTGGTGGTCACCGACGCCGACGGCCACGCGGTCGTGGAGGGCGAGCACGTCGCTTCGGTGAACATCACCGCCACTAATCGGGACGCGGCCATGCGCCTGCCCTTCGGCGGCGGGCGCCCACGCCTGAGCCTGCCCGCCACCGGCCAGGTCGGCCGGTGCGAGGCGCTGCTGGCGGCGAGC
>CAXTUT010000057.1:0-11090 GCA_964247465.1 uncultured Caulobacteraceae bacterium
CAGCTGGACGGCGGCGGCGTTTGCGCCGGCGCCGGACGCGGGCGCGGCGCGCAAATACTACCGCCGGCTCGGCCGCTACTCCGCCGCTTTCGCGCTCACCAGCGACATGGCGCTGCTGACGCTCGGCGGCCAACTCAAGCGACGCGAGCTGTTGTCTGCGCGGCTCGGCGACATCCTGTCGGAGATGTACTTCCTCTCCGCCGCGCTGAAGCGCTGGGAGGATGAGGGGCGCCAGGAGGCCGACCTCGGCGTGCTCGACTACGTGATGGTGGCGGGGTCGGCGCGGATCGAGGCCAGCTTCGACGAGGTGTTCGCCAACCTGCCGAACGCGGTGGTGGGCGGCCTGCTCCGCTTCGCGATCCTGCCGCTGGGCCCGCGCGTGCGGGGGCCGTCGGACGCCTCCATCCGCGCCTGCGCCGACATCCTTCTGGAGCCGAACGCCACGCGTGACCGGCTGGTGGAGGGCTGCTACATCGGCGGCGGCGAGACCGCGATCGGCAAGCTGCTGCACGCCTTCCAGCTGACCGTCGAGACCCAGCCGATCCACGACCGCCTGCGCAAATCCAAGATCAAGGTGTGGAAGCTTGGCCGCGAGCAGGGCCTGGTCACCGACGAGGAGGCGCGCCGGCTGGAAGAGGCCGACCAGGCCGTGGCCGAAGTGATCGATGTGGACGACTTCTCGCCCGAGGAGCTGACCCAGCACCGCGCGGTGGAGGGGCCCACGCGCACCACCGCCGCCGAAGCGGGAGCCCAGACCCGCTCACAGAACCCGCAGCCTTCGGCGTCGAAGAGCGGCGCCGGCGCCGCTCCGGCCCGCCAGCCGGAGCCGGCGGAGTAGGGACCGCCTGCGTGCTTCGAGACACGGCTGCGCCGCTCCTCAGCATGACGAAACTCTGTGCACTCCGAACTTATCCTCATGCTGAGGAGCCCGCTTCAGCGGCCGTCTCGAAGCACGCAGCGCGCAGCAAGGCATCCGCCTGTCAGGGAACAAAGGCATGACCGACGCCCGCACGGTCTACATCGTCGACGGCGCGCGCACGCCCTTCCTGAAGGCGCGCAACAAGCCAGGACCGTTCACGCCGGTGGACTTTGCCGTGCAGTGCGGCCGGCCGCTGCTGATGCGCCAGCCTTTCGGCCCGGACGCCTTCGACCAGGTGATCCTGGGCGAGGTGAACACCGTGGCCGACGAGCAGAACCCCGCCCGGGTGGCGGCGCTGAGGCTCGGTTGCGGGCCGGCCATGGTGGCCTTCACCGTGGCGATCAACTGCGGTTCGGGCATGCAGTCGATCGACACCGCCTACCAGTACATCCGCCAGGGCCAGTCCGACCTGATCCTGGCCGGGGGCGCGGAGAGCCTCAGCCACGCGCCGCTGATCTTCGGCGAGGAGATGGTGGAGTGGTTGGGGACGCTGAACGCCGCCAAGACCGCGGTGGACCGCGCCCGCACCTTCTCCGGTTTTCGCCCCGCCATGCTGAAGCCGGTGATCGGGCTCGTGCACGGATTGACTGACCCGATCTCCGAGCTCGGCATGGGCCAGACGGCCGAGATCGTCGCCCACCTGTTCCATCTGACCCGCGAGCAGGCCGACGCCTATGCGGTGCAGAGCCACCACCGCCTTGCGCGGGCTCAGGCGGCGGGCTGGCTGGACGGCGAGGTGGAGCTGGCCTTCGACCATGACGGCCGCGTCTACGACCACGACGACGGGGTCCGCCCGGACAGTTCGGTCGAAAAGCTTTCCCAGCTCAAGCCGGTGTTCGAGCGGCCCTACGGCAAGGTCACCGCCGGCAACTCCAGCCAGATCACCGACGGGGCAAGCTGGGTCATCCTGGCGTCCGAGGACGCGGTCGAGCGACACGGCCTGACGCCGCGGGCGCGCATCGTCGACAGCCAGTGGTCGGCGCTCGATCCCTCGATCATGGGGCTTGGCCCGACGCTCTGCTCCACCGAGATACTCAAGCGTCAGAAGATGACGCTCAGCGACGTGGACTTGTGGGAGCTGAACGAGGCGTTCGCGCTGCAGGTGCTGGGCTGCGTCGCCGCCTGGAAGGACAAGGACTATTGCGAGCGGGTGCTGGGGCTCGACGGCGCGGCGGGGGAGATCGATCCGGAGCGGCTGAACGTTGACGGCGGCGCGGTCAGCCTCGGCCATCCCGTGGGCGCCAGCGGCAACCGCATCGTCCTGCACGCGGTGACCGCCATGGAGCGGCTGAAGCTGCGTCGCGGCATGGCCACCGAGTGCATCGGCGGCGGCCTGGGCGGCGCCATGCTGCTCGAGAGGGCGTGAGGGCGTGGGCGCTGTTATCTTGGCCCGTCGCTTCATTAGACCTCATCCTGAGCTTGTCGAAGGGCGAGGCCGCTGCACCGACGTCGAGCACCTCGTCCTTCGACAAGCTCAGGATGAGGTGACTACGCGCGCGATGAAGCTGAAACGAGAGCCTGTGAAGGAGCTGGTCTGATGGCGATGAACGGGCAGATCAAGGATCCTGTCTGGGAGGCGCTGAAGGACCGCGACCTGGAGCTCGGGCCCGCTCCCTCCCAGGCGACGGCGAACCCGTACCGGAACTGGCGCGTCACCCGTGACAAGGACGACGTCGCCTGGGCTATTCTGGACAAGGCCGGCGCCAGCGCCAACACCATCGACGCCGGCGTGCTGGAGGAGCTGGACGCGATCCTGGACCGGCTCGACCAGCTCCGTCCCAAGGCGCTGGTGATCCGCTCGGGAAAGGCCAGCGGCTTCGCCTACGGCACCGACATCGGCCAGTTCCGCGACATCGCCGATGCGGCGACCGCCGCAGAGGCCATGACCCGCGCTCACGCCGTGGTGGATAGGCTGGAGGCCCTGACCATCCCGGTGATCGCGGTGGTGCACGGCCCGGCGCTCGGCGGCGGGCTGGAGATCGCGCTGGCCTGCCACGTGCGGATCGGGGTGGACGGCTCCTCCTACGGCTTCCCGGAGGTGCAACTCGGTCTGCATCCGGGGCTCGGCGGCACGGCGCGGCTGCCTCGGCTGATAGACCCGCTCGAGGCGATGGGCGCCATGCTGACGGGGCGCACGATCCACGACCGCAAGGCCAAGTCGCTCGGCCTGATCGACGCGCTGGTCCCCGAGCGCCACGTCCACGCCGCGGTGACGGCGGCGGCGTCCGGAAAGCTGCATGCGTCCCCGCCCAAGCTGCTCGACCGGCTGAAGGAGTCCGCCCCCGCCAGACGCCTGGCCGCCCGCCAGATGCGTGTTCAAGCCGACAAGCAGGCGCCGCACGCCCACTACCCCGCGCCATACGCCTTGATCTCGCTCTGGGAAGCGCACGGCGGCGACTTCAAGGCCATGAAGCGGGCGGAGATCGACAGCTTCGCCCGCCTGCTCGTCACCGAGACGTCGCGCAACCTGGTGCGCGTCTTCTTCCTGCGCGAGACGATGAAGCGGCTGGCGGGCAAGCCGCCGAAGGTCGCTCACGTGCACGTGATCGGCGCGGGCGCTATGGGCGGCGACATCGCCGCTTGGTGCGCCTGGAAGGGGCTGACGGTCACCGTGGGCGACGTCGATGCCAAGCCCATCGCCGGCGCGATCAAGCGCGCGGCCAGGCTCTACGCCAAGATCGGCCACAAGGACGGCATCCGCATCCGCGACGCGCTCGACCGCCTGATCCCCGACCCCAAGTCTCAGGGCCTGCCCAAGGCGGACCTGGTGATCGAGGCCGCGCCCGAGCGGCTCGACCTGAAGCACAAGATCTACACCGCCATCGAGCCGAAGATGAAGCCCGGCGCGGTGCTGGCCACCAACACCTCCTCCATCCCGCTGCAGGCGCTGGCCGAGGGTTTGCAGCGGCCTGAGCGGCTGGTCGGCCTGCACTTCTTCAATCCGGTGTCGAAGATGCAGCTCGTCGAGGTGGTGCGTCACGAGGGCATGGACCCGCAGGTCGAGGTTTTCGCCCGCGGTTTCGCCGGCCTGATCGACCGCCTGCCCGCCCCGACGAGGAGCGCGCCAGGCTTCATCGTCAACCGCGCCCTCACCCCATATCTCGCCGAGGCGCTGATCCTGCTGGACGAGGGCGTGAAGCCCGAGACGATCGACAAGGCGGCGCAGGACTTCGGCATGCCGGTCGGCCCCATAGAGCTGTCGGACCAAGTAGGGCTCGACATCGCCGTGGCTGTGGCGGACTCGCTGAAGCGCGACCTGGGCTGGGCCCTGCCCGACGCGCCCGACTGGCTGCGCGCCAAGGTGAAGGACGGCCAGCTCGGCGCCAAGACCGGGCAGGGCGTCTACGCCTGGGCCGACGGCCACGCGGTCAAGGCCAAGGACGCGCCGGCGCCGGACGCCGACATGGCCGACCGCCTGATCCTGCCTATGCTGAACACCTGCGTCGCCCTGCTGCGCGAGGGCGTGGCGGCGGACGAGGACGTGATCGACGCCGCCATGATCTTCGGCTCCGGCTTCGCTCCCTTCCGCGGCGGCCCGATGCACTACATCCACGCGCGCGGAGCCGCCGACATCCGCGCCAGGCTGGCGGCGCTTGAAGCCAAGCACGGCGCGCGCTTCGCGCCGGATGCCGGTTGGGACGCTCTGGATCCGCCTGGAACATCTGCGCCATAGTCATCGCGGCGCAGCCCTGTAGGTTGGGCGCATGCATCTGTTCATCGCGACGCCCTGCTACGGCGGGCTCGTCACCCAGCGCTACATGCAGTCGGTCTGCACCCTGCTCGCCCACGCGGCCCGGCGCGAGCTGAGCGTGTCGGTGGAGCTGCTGGGCTACGACTCGCTGATCCCGCGCGCGCGCAACGCGCTGACGACGACCTTCCTGGACACCGCCGGCGCCACCCACCTGATGTTCATCGACGCCGATATTGGTTTCACGCCCGATCAAGTCGATCGCCTGCTCGCTTTCGATGAGGACGTGGTCGCGGGCATGTACCCGCTGAAGATCATCCACTACGACGCCGCCGTGTCGGAGCGCATGGCGGCGGGCGAGCCGATGCAGAGCGCCCAGCTCCGCTACGTCGGGGCGCTGGCGACGGGCGCGGAGCTGCAGACGCGCGACGGCTTCGCCACCGCCGTCTACGCCGGCACGGGCTTCATGCTGATCCGGCGCGCGGTGCTGGAGCGCATGATCGCCGCCTATCCGGACACCGCCTACAGCGCCGCCCACACCGCCGCCGCCCCGAGCCGCAGCGCCAACCAGTACGCTTTGTTCGACTGCGGCATAGAGCCGGTGACCCGCGAGTACCTCAGCGAAGACTACGCCTTCTGCCATCGCTGGCGCGGCATCGGCGGCAAGCTGTGGCTGGACACGCAGAGCCGGTTGATCCACGTCGGCCCGCGTGACTTCGTCGGAGACGCCGGACAGCGGAACGGCCTGATCTCCAGCGACGCCTTCCGAACGCCGCCGCAACCGTCGTAGTCGCCGCCTAGGACAAGACGAGGCCGCCAGAGGCGGCCCGTCCATCTTCGGCCTCATCCTGAGTCGATTTGCAGCCGTTACGTTCAAGCTTATCAAGCTCTAGCGAACGCGCTGGCGCGCCGCCGAGACCTCACCGAGGCATGAGCCGAAGCCGATGGAGACGAAGCCGTCCGCCTGCGCCCGGGCCGTCAGGATCACCTCGTCGCCGTCCTCCAGGAAGGCGCGCGTCTCGCCGCCGGGCAGTGTCAGCGGCTGCTTGCCGCCGCGGCTGATCTCCAGCAGGCTTCCCAAGGCGTCGTCGGTCGGGCCGGACAGGGTGCCCGTGCCGAGCAGGTCGCCAGGGTTGAGGTTGCAGCCGTTTGAGGCATGGTGCGCCACGATCTGGGCCACGGTCCAGTACATGCTGGAGGCGGGTCCGCGGCTGAGCCGGTGCGGCGCCAGGCCAGCCGCCCGCATCGCCCGCGTCGACAGATGAGTCTCAAGCTGCAGGCCCAAAGCGCCGCCGGCCTGATCCGCCGCGTCCCAGAGGTAGTCGAGCGGGCGCGGGTCGCCGTCGGGGCGGGGTGGCTGGGCGATGCGGAAGGGCGCCAAGGCGTCCGCCGTCACCACCCAGGGCGACACGCTGGTCATGAAGCTCTTGGCCAGGAAGGGGCCGAGCGGCTGGTATTCCCAGGCCTGCAGGTCGCGCGCGGACCAGTCGTTCAGCAGGCAGAAGCCCGCCACGTGTTCGGCGGCGAGCGCGATGGGGATCGGGTCGCCGAGCGCATTGCCGGAGCCGATCCACACGCCGAGCTCCTGCTCGTAGTCGAGCCGCCGCGACGGGCCAAAGTCGGGCTCCTGGGCGTTTGGCGGCTTGCGTTGCCCGTTCGGCCGCACGACCGGCGCGCCAGAGGGGCGCACCGAAGAGGCGCGGCCGTGATAGCCGATGGGCACGTGCTTGTAGTTGGGCAGCAGCGGCGCGTCGGGGCGAAGCTGGAGGCCGACGTTAATGGCGTGGTGGATGCCGGCGTAAAAGTCGGTGTAGTCGCCGATGGCGCAAGGCAGCCGCATCGTCAGGCTGGCTGACGGCCGCAGCAGCGGCTCGACGGCGGCGCGGTGGCGCTCATCGCTCAGGAGGTCCGACAGGCGGCGGCGGAGCGTCAGCCGTTCGGCGGCGGGCAGGGCGAATAGGGCGTTCAACGCTTCGCCACTCAGGGCGGCGGCGGCCGGCAGCAGGCCGGCGTCTGCGGCCCGACCGAGGTCGAGCACATCATCGCCGATGGCGACGCATGGACGCCCACGCCCATCCGCCTCGAAGACGCCGAGCGGCAGGTTCTGGACCGGGAAGTCGAAGTGGCCCCGGGCGGAGGCGACCCAGCTCGTGCGGGCGGGATCGTGGGTGTGGTCTATGGGCGGCAGGCTCAAGAGCGGACCTCAGGGGAGATGGGGTGCGTCCTTCGAGATGCGGCTTCGCCGCTCCTCAGGATGACGAGCAAGGCAATAGCGCTTAGTGACGTCATGCGGCGTAAGGGCTGCGGAGCGGTCCTGTTTCGAGGCGCGCGGCACGCCGACCCCTAGCGCACCTGCGCCTTGGGGAAGTCGGCCCAGCAGTCGTCGTAGTCGAGCTGCATCAAGGGCGTGGCCATGGCCCAGGCGGTAGGGCGGAGCGGCCTGCGGCTCTCGAACATGAAGGCGAGGGTGTCGGCGATGCGGTGGGGCTTCAGCTCCGCAGCGGTGGCGGCCTCCCAGCTCGCCCGGTCGGGGCCATGGCCGTTCATGCAGTTGTGCAGGCTGGCGCCGCCCGGTGCGAACCCACCGGCCTTGGCGTCATAGGCGCCGTGCACCAGGCCCATGAACTCGCTCATGACGTTGCGGTGGAACCAGGGCGGCCTAAAGGTGTGTTCGGCCACCATCCACCGCGGCGGAAAGATGACGAAGTCCAGGTTGGCCACGCCGGCCGTGTCGCTCGGCGAGGTCAGCACGGTGAAGATCGACGGGTCAGGGTGGTCGAAGCTGACGGTGTTGATCGTGTTGAAGCGGCGCAGGTCGTAGCGGTAGGGCGCGAGATTGCCGTGCCAGGCGACGACATCGAAGGGGCTGTGGTCCAGCGTCGTGGTCCAGAGCGCGCCCTGGAACTTCTGCACCAGCTCGACATCGCCCTCCACGTCCTCGAAGGCGGCGGTGCAGGTCTCGAAGTCGCGCGGGTTGGCCAGCCCGTTCGCGCCGATGGGTCCGAGCTCGGGCAGGCGCAGGAGCGCGCCGTAGTTCTCGCACACGTAGCCGCGCGCGGGCCCGTCCGTCAGCTCCACCCTGAACCGCACGCCGCGCGGGATGACGGCGACCTGCTGCGGTTCGACCAGCAGCACGCCGAGCTCGGTCATCAGCCGCAGGCGACCCTGCTGCGGCACGATCAGCATCTCGCCGTCGGAGTTCTGCAGGGCGCGGTCCTGCATAGACCGGTCGGCGGCGTAGAGGTGCACGCCGACGCCCGATCCGGCGTTGACGTCGCCCGCGCCGCAGTAGCTCACCAGCCCGTCGATGAAGTCGCACGGCGTCTGCGGTGCCGGCAGGGGGTCCCAGCGCAGGCGGTTGGGCGTCGGCGCCGCCTCCTCGAACGGCGCGGTGCGCAGCAGGCTGGGCTGTGCGTAGGGCTGGAACGGCGGGTGGCTGGCGACCGGGCGCAGGCGGTAGAGCCAGGAGCGGCGGTTCTCGTGACGAGGCGCGGTGAAGGCCGTGCCCGACAACTGCTCGGCGTACAGGCCGAAGGGCGGCCGTTGGGGCGAGTTCCGGCCGAGCGGCAGGGCGCCGGCCACCGCCTCGGTGCTCACATGATTGCCGAAGCCCGGGATCGTCGCCGGCTCCAGCAAGGTCTCGACGGCGGGGACGAAGCCGCCCTCCGAAGGCTGGATCGTCATCGCCTCCTCCTCCTCAGGCGTCCGCCTTGATCACGCCGCGCCGGATCTGGTCGAGCTCGATGGACTCGAACAGGGCCTGGAAGTTGCCGGCGCCAAAGCCCTCGTTGCCCTTGCGCTGGATGATCTCGAAGAAGATCGGGCCGAACAGGTTTTCGGTGAAGATCTGCAGCAGCAGGCCCTCCTCGCCCACCGCGCCGTCGATCAGGATGCGGTTGCTGCGCAGCCGCTCCAGGTCCTCGCCGTGGCCCGGCACGCGCTTGTCGACCAGCTCGTAATAG
This sequence comes from uncultured Caulobacteraceae bacterium, assembly GCA_964247465.1. GTDB lineage: Bacteria > Pseudomonadota > Alphaproteobacteria > Caulobacterales > Caulobacteraceae > CAHJWH01. The sequence goes on from CAXTUT010000057.1 coordinate 8,570, forward strand.
GTCTCGATGGTGTCCTGCAGCTTCACGCCGCGCGCGCGCAGCGTCTCCACCGTCTTGAAGATGTCTGGCGTGGTCAAAGCGAGATGCTGGATGCCTTCGCCGTTGTAGGCGCGGATGAACTCCTCGATCTGGGAGTGATCGTCCTGGCTCTCGTTCAGCGGGATGCGGATGGCGCGGTCGGGCGCGATCATCGCCTGGCTGAACAGGGCGGTGGCCTTGCCCTTGATGTCGAAATACTTCTGCTCCTCGAAGCCGAACAGGCGGCCGTAGAAGCCCGACCAAGTCCGCATCTCGCCGCGCCTGACGTTGTGGGTCAGGTGGTCGAGCAGGTCGAGGCCCACGCTGTTGGCCGCTTCAGCCGCCTCCCAGCCCGGGACCTCGGTCCAGTCGGCGTACAGGCCGCCCGGCCGCCGGTGCGCGTCGACCAGATAGAGGTTGGAGCCGCCGATGCCCTCGATGACGTAGGAGCCCGGCCCGAGCGAGCCCTGCGCGGCGTCCACCGGCTTGGCCCCGCGCTCCACCGCCACTTCGAACGCCTCCGCGGCGTTGTCCACCCGGAAGGCCATACCGCTGGCCGAGGGGCCGTGCAGCGCGCGAAAGTCGGCGGCCTGACCGCGCGGCTCGCTGTTCAGCAGCAGGTTGATGCGGCCCTGCTTGTAGTGGACGATCGCCTTGGTCGGGTGACGATGGGCGGCGACGAAGCCGAGCTGCTCGAACTGCGCAGCCATGGCCTGCGGGTCGGGCGAGGTGAACTCGCAGAATTCGAAGCCGTCCAGGCCGAGCGGGTTGGCCACGTCGCGGTCCACAGGAGCCTCCAGCGTTTCTTCTTCGACGCCGTTCATCTGGGCCTTGGACCGGCGCGTGTCAAAGCGGGGCGCCGCAGCCGAGCCGACGCATTTGCAAGCGGGTCGGCGGATCAAGCCCGCAGCTAGCGGTTCGGCGTGATCCGCCAGACGGAGCCGTTCCCGTCCTCGCTGACCAGCAGGGCGCCGTCGTGGGTCACGGCGACCCCGACGGGCCGGCCCCAGACCTGCTTGGCGTCGATGACGAAGCCGGTGAGGAAATCCTCGTAGGCGCCGGTGGGGACTCCGTCCCGCAGCTTCAGCCGCACCACCTTGTAGCCGGTGCGCACCGCCCGGTTCCAGGAGCCGTGGAGGGCCACGAAGGCGTCGCCCCGGTACTCGGCCGGGAAGGCGTCCGGCCCGCCCGCATCCTGTGGGTAGAAGGCGAGGCCAAGCGCGGCGGAGTGCGCCTGCAGCGGCACGTCGGGGGTGATCACCTTGTCGGCGAGGTCCGGCCGCTGGCCTTTCAGGCGCGGGTCCTCGTGGCCGCCCATGTACCACCAGGGCCAGCCGTAGAAGCCGCCGGCCTTCACCCGGGTGACGTAGTCGGGCACCAGGTTGTCGCCGAGCCCGTCGCGCTCGTTCACCGCGCACCAGGGTTGGCCGGTCGCAGGCTGCAGCGTCAGGGCCACGCAGTTCCTGATCCCGGCGGCGTAGATCTTCAGGTCGCGCCCCTGGGGGTCGAAGCTCAGCACGTCCGCCCGGTCCGCCTCCGGACCCCAGGCGGCGCCGGAGCCGTGGGCTGCGTCGTAGGCCCGTGCGTCCGTCAGGCTCTTCTTGTCCATCTCCTGCGCCACGTTGGAGGCGGAGCCGACCGAGACGTACATCCTGCTGTCGTCGGGCGAGAAGGCGATGTCGCGCGTCCAGTGGCCGCCGGGCTCCTCCGTCAGCTTGGCGACCACGGTTTGGGCCGGCCCACGCGCCTTCAGGTCGCCGTCCTGGTAGGGGAAACGCACCACCGAGTCGGTGTTGGCGACGTAGACCCACTTGGGATGGGCGGCGGGGTAGAAGGCGATGCCGAACGGATGGTCCAAGCCTGCGGTGAAGGTCGAGACCTGCGTCGGCTTGGCGGCGCCGGGCGTCAGGCGAAGCACGCTGATGCGGCCCTGCTCGCCCTGACTGAGGAAGACGTCGCCGTTCGGGGCCACGCGCATCAACCGCGCGCCGGGCAGGCCCGCGGCGAACAGCTGGACCGAGAAGCCTGGCGGGACCTTTAAAACTGCGCCCTCGGGGCGGCGCGCCACGGAAGACCCGTTGCGGGCCGAGGGCGTCTCGAACGGCGGCGGGAGGTCCTTTACCTCGATGCGCCGCCACACGCCCGGCGCATCCGAGCGCCAGTCGCCAAGCGCCGCCGCGCCCGTGCGCACCGAGGCTGCGTCCTGCGCATGCGCCAGGCCCGCTGTGAGGAAGACTGCGCCCAGCGCTGCAGCCACGCTCACGCGTAAGCGGGGGCAGTCGTCGGTAAGCGCGAGAGTTCGGGTGTATGACGCCATTGCGGCCCTTGCGAAGCGGTCAGGAGTGCATCACTCGTACCCTAGTTTCCAGGAGGATGCTTCGATGGCGTCTCGCCGCTTCGCCGTTTCGGCAGCCATCTTCGCAGGCGTCTCCGCAGCGGCGGGCGCAGCCGCCCTCGCCGCCGCGACGGCGCTTCCGCCTGGCGACGCCGCCCACGGCAAGGC
>CAXTUT010000058.1:0-10970 GCA_964247465.1 uncultured Caulobacteraceae bacterium
GCGCCCGCAGGTCAGCGCCTCGGCCTGGCGCGCGGCGAAACCGGCGTTGAAGGCGTCCACCAACTGGTGGCGGCCGGCGTCGTCGCTCGCCTCCTGCGCCTCCAGCCGCTCCATGCGTGCGTACCACGTCGCGTCGCCGGGGCCGGCGCAGAGCCGATGCAGGGCATGCGCCTCGCCCAGGGCGTAGGCCAGCTGCACCACCACCTCGCGCTGGACGCCGGAACGACGAGGCGGCTCCTGACCCCAGGCGGCGGCGGCGCCCTGGAGCATCAGTAGCGCCAAGCCGAAGATCGCGCCGCCGCGACGTGTGAGGCGGCGAGCGTTGGCGTGTTCATCCCTGAGGAGGAGACGGATAGGGCGGGTCATGCGGGGCTCTCGTATCGCCGCCGAGACGCTAGCGCATTTCGTCGGCGTGGCGAGCGCGGGGATTCCCAAGCCGCCCGAGTCGAGCCATTCTGCCGAGAGGGAGCGATCCATGTCCGATAAGCTGCGCGGCGTGAGGGTAGGCTGCGGCGTCCTCGTCCGCCTGTTCGGCCTGGCCGCGCTGGCGGCGGTGCAGGGATGCGCCACACCGGCGCCCTTCACCGCGGTCAACCATCAGCGGGTTGTGACCCTGAGCACCGTGGACGTCTGGCGGCGCCTGCACGCCTTCCTGCAGGATCAGGGCATAGCCGTAGTGGCGGAAGATCCCGGCGCCGGCATCATCGACGCGCGGCAGAGTACGCCCAGCCACGGCCTGCTGGCCTCCTACGCCACCTGCGGCGGGGGCGACCTGCTGCACGCGCTGCAGCGCCAGACCATGGACCTGGCGATCCGGGTGATCCCCGTACCGGACGGCGCCCAGGTCACCGCCCACGCCGCCTTCACCCAGACGCTCAGCTCGCGTCGCCACGCCGGCGCGCTGACCGTGGCCTGCTCCAGCAACGGCGTCATCGAGTCCGCCGTCCTGAACGTGGCCGCCGGCCAGCCGATGGAGGCCGCGCCGATCCCTCAATGACCTTGGCCCGCGATGCGTCGGTGCCCCAGACGCTCAGCCGTTCAGGGCGACCGCGTCGCCGCGTCCGCGCTCGGCCAGTCCCGCGTAGGGCGCGCTCAGCCGCCAGCGGACGCCTTGCGGCGCGAAGTCCAGCTCCACCACGCCGCTGAACTCCGCCGCGGTGGCCCGCTCGATCAGGCGCGAGCCGAAGCCGCGACGGCTGGGCTGGGTCACCACCGGCCCTCCGCGCTCGGCCCAGTCGACCCGGAACATGTCCACGGTGTCCACCGCCGCCACGTCCCAGTCCAGGCTGACCTCTCCGGAGCCGTTGGACAGGGCGCCGTACTTCAGCGCGTTGGTCGCCAGCTCATGCAGCGCCAAAGTCAGCTGCAGCGCAGGCTTGGGCCCCAGCTGGACCGGGCCGCCGCGGAGCGTGAGCCGCCCGCGCGGCAGGCTGAGCGAGGCGACCACGCCCTCCACCACCTCGCTGGCCGAGGTGGCGGACCAGCTCTGGGCGGTCAGCAGGTCGTGGGCGCGGCTCAGAGCCTGGATGCGGCCGGCGATGTCGGCGCGCGCCACCTCCACGTCCGAAGCCGTGCGCAGCGAGGCGTCCACCAGGCTGTGCACGAGCGCCAGGGTGTTCTTCACCCGATGGTTCAGCTCGTGGATCAGCAGCAGGCGGTGGGCTTCCGCCTGCTTGGCCTCGGTCACGTCCTCCAGAACCCCCAAGAAGCGGGTGCAGACCCCGTCGCGGAACTGGCTGCGCCCCACGCCCGACAGCCATCGTTCCTCCCCCGTCCGCGGGTTGATGATGCGGTAGACCTCGCGATAGGGACCGCGTCGGTCGGGATTGGTGACGGCGGCCTGGGCGTCGATGACCCTCTGCCGGTCGTCGGGATGGATCCGGGCGAAGAGCTCGGCGGGGTCTTGCGCCTGCTCCAGCGTCAAGTTCAGCATGTCCAGCGCGCGTGCATCGTAAAACCGTGTTCCGGCGGCCAGGCCATGGTCGAAGCGGCCGAGATGGGCGGCGTCCAGGGCGAGTTCGCGGCCGAGATCGGACTCGCGCAGGCGGTCTTCGGTCTGCTTGCGGTCGGTGACGTCGATCGCCACGCCCGCAAAGCGGATAGCGCCGCCGTCCGCGTCGCAGAGGCTGCGCCCCCGGGCCGAAATCCAGCGCACCGTTCCGTCGCGAGCCAGGACGCGGTAGTCTTCCCGGAACGGCTCGCCAGTGCGAAGCGCGTATCTGACCGCGTCCTCGAACCAATCGTGATCGCCGGGATGCATGTTGGCGACGAGCGTTTTCCAGGGCGCGCCCTCGGCTGCGATCGCGACGTCCACGTCGTGGAGGCGCGCCAGTTCGGCGTTGGCCGTCACGCGATTTTCGAGCACGTTCCAGTCCCACCACGCCAGGTCCGCCGACTCCAGCGCGGTCAGCAGCCGCGCTTCGCGCTGCAGGCTCGCTAGGGCGGCGGCCTGCTGGCGGTGGGCGGCCGCCTCGCGCTCGCGCACCGCCCACCGAAGCCGCAGCTGCGGCTCGACCTGGTCGGCCAGGACGCGCAGCACCTGCGCCTGCACGTCCGTCAGTCCTCCCGGCCTTGGCGCGGTGTCCAGGACGCAAAGCGCGCCGAGCGGCGTGCCGTCCTGCGCGCGGATCGCGGCGCCGGCGTAGAAGCGAAGGTATGGCGCGCCGGTCACTAGGGGATTGTCGCGGAAGCGCGCGTCCTGCAGCGTGTCGTTGACGACGAACAGGGTGTCGCGATGCATGGCGTGGGCGCAGAAGGAGGCGTCCCGCGGCGTCTGGGAGACGGCCAGGCCGACGCTCGCCTTGAACCACTGGCGCTGCGAATCGATCAGGCTGACGGCCGCCATGGACGCGCCGCAGGCCGCCGCTGCGGCGGTCGCGAGGCCGTCGAACGCGGCCTCGGCCGGCGTGTCGAGCACCTGATAGCCTTGGAGCGTGCGAAGGCGCTCGTCCTCGTCCTGGATGTTCGCCACCATCGTCACAGGCGCATAGCGCTGCAGCCCGCCGCGGGCGCCCGTTGACTGTTAGCAGCGCCGCGCCGACGCCGGAAGCCAGGCGGGATAGCCTCCCTTGCGCACCATCGCCGCACGGGCGATAACGCAGCCGGAGGCTGGGCGGCGGGCGGAGCCCTCGCCAACCCGGTCAGGTCCGGAAGGAAGCAGCCGTAACGAGTACCGTTTCGGGTCGCTGTCCAGTCTCCACCCCTACGTCTGCGCGGTGCGTGCTTCGAGACGCGCTCCGCGCTCCTCAGCATGACGAACGGGTGCGCTCTGAACGCTCGTCATCCTGAGGAGCGAGCCAGCGGCTCGCGTCTCGAAGGACGCACCTCGGTCGTGCAACACCTCTCGCCATGACCGATCTACAGGATGAGCGGGATGAAGCGTTCGCCGAGCGCGACCCTGACACCTCCGACATGTTCGGCGCAATCTCCCCGAAGAAGAGCCAGACGGCCACCGCCGCCTACCAAGTGCTGGCGCGCAAGTACCGCCCCCGCCGCTTCGAGGACCTGATCGGGCAGGAGGCCATGGTCAGGACTCTGGCCAACGCCTTCGCGTCGGGCCGCATCGCCCACGCCTTCATGCTGACCGGGGTGCGCGGCGTCGGCAAGACCACCACCGCGCGCCTGCTCGCCCGCGCCCTGAACTACGAGCGCGAGGACGCGCATGCGCCGAGCGTGGAGCTGTCGGTGGAGGGGCGGCACTGCCGCGCCATCATCGAGGGCCGTCATCTCGACGTGCTCGAGCTCGACGCCGCCACCCGCACCAAGGTGGACGAGATGCGCGAGCTTCTGGACAGCATGCGCTACGCGCCGGTGGAGGCCCGCTACAAGGTCTACATCATCGACGAGGTGCACATGCTGTCGACCGCGGCGTTCAACGCGCTGCTGAAGACGCTGGAGGAGCCGCCGCCCCACGCCAAGTTCATCCTCGCAACCACCGAGATCAGAAAGGTGCCCGTCACCATCCTCTCGCGCTGCCAGCGCTTCGACCTGCGGCGGGTGGAGCCGGACGTGCTGGTGAAAAACCTGCAGGCCATCTGCGATCAGGAGGGCGCCCAAGTGGACGCGGAGGGCCTGGCGCTGATCGCGCGGGCGGCCGAGGGCTCCGTGCGCGACGCCCAGTCCCTGCTCGACCAGGCCATGGTGCAGGCGGACCGGGGCGAATCGGTCGGCGCGGCGGTGGTGCGCGACATGCTGGGGCTGGCCGATCGCGGCCAGACCATCGCCCTGTTCGAGCACGTGATGCGGGGCCAGGCGGGCGAGGCGATCGAGGCCTTCCGTGCCCTGTACGACTTCGGCGCGGACCCGGTGCAGGTGATGCTCGACCTGCTGGAGCACGCCCACGCCGCATCCGTGGCGCGCATGCTGGGCCCGCAGGCGCTGGGTCTGCCCGGCGAGCAGGCGGCGCGCCTGACGGCCATCGGCGCCCAGGCCTCGCCCGCCATCCTGTCGCGCCTGTGGCAGATGCTGCTGAAGGCGCACGAGGAGGTGAGGACCGCTCCCCGGCCCGTGGCCGCCGCCGAGATGGCGATGATCCGGCTCTGCTACGCCGCCGATCTGCCGAGTCCGGAAGAGGCGTTGAAGGCGCTCGGTCGCGGCGACGGGGTCGTTTCCCAGCCGCCCGCAACCCCGCCGTCGCCCACCGGCGGCGCCCGCGCAGCGATGGCCGGCGGCGGGGGAGGGGCGCCGCAGCCGAGCCTGCGTCCCGTCTCCCAGCCGCAGGGCGCCGCCCTGCTGCAGACCTTCGACGACGTGGTGAAGCTGATCGACGCCAAGCGCGACGTGACCCTGAAGCTGGACGTGGAACGCTTCGTGCGCCTGGTCGACTTCAAGCCGGGCGTGATCAGCTTCGAGCCCGGCCCCGGCGCCCCCGCCAACCTGTCCCAGCGCCTGTCCGCAAGGCTGCGCGAGTGGACAGGCCAGCGCTGGATGATGGACCTGCAGGTCGGCGGCGCCGAGAGCGTGCGCGACCGCCGCCTGCGCCAGGACGCCGACGAGCTGCAGCGGATCAAGGCCGACCCGTTCGTCGCGGCGATGCTGGACGCTTTTCCCGGTGCCGAGGTCGCCGGCGTGCGGCGTCTCCAGGCCGATGTGGCCGTCTCGCCGTCCGAGGACGAGGCCGGCGGCGAGGATTAGTCGGCGGCGGTGGCCGTCTGAGTAATGCGGCTTTATCGCAGGACGGACGCCCTCTAAGTGATCCCCGGCGCCAACAAGCGCCCAACGTTAAGAGTGAGCTGATGAAAGACTTCGGCCAGCTGATGAAGCAGGCCCAGGACCTGCAGCAGAAACTGCAGGACGCCCAGGCGCGGCTGGCGGAGACCCACGTGGAGGGGCAGGCGGGGGGCGGCCTGGTCAAGGTGACGCTGAAAGGCTCGGGCGAACTCGCCGCGGTCGCGCTTGATCCTTCGCTGCTGTCGCCGGGCGAGGGCGAGATGGTGTCCGATCTCCTCGTCGCCGCCCACGCCGACGCCAAGCGCAAGCTGGATGCGGAGCAGCAGCGCGTGATGGCCGACGCCATGGGCCCGCTCGCAGGCCTGGCGGGCGGCATGGGCGGCCTTCCAGGACTGCCGGACTTCCGGGCTTGAAGCGGCGCGCGGCCGCCGGCGGATCGTCGTCGGCCTGATGGGGGCGTCTGCGGGCCCCGAGATCGAACGGCTGATCGGCCTGCTGGCGCGGCTTCCCCGCATGGGCCCGCGCTCGGCCCGGCGGGCCGCCCTGGCGCTGCTGAAGCGGCGCGAGCAGCTGCTGGACCCGCTGGCGCGGGCCATGGCGGAGGCCTCGGCGCGTGTACGGCCGTGCGCGGTCTGCGGAGCGCTGGACACGGCGGACCCCTGCACCGTCTGCGCCGGTGCCGATCGCGACGCCAGCCTGATCTGCGTGGTGGAGGAGGTCGGCGCCTTGTGGGCCATGGAGCGTGCGGGCGCCTTCAACGGGCGCTACCACGTGCTCGGCGGCCTGTTGTCGGCGCTCGACGGCGTCGGTCCGCAGGCGCTGCGCATCGACGCCCTGGTCGGCCGCGCCGCGGACCCGCAGGTGCGCGAGGTGGTGCTGGCGCTGCCGGCCACCGTGGACGGCCAGACCACCGCCCACTACGTCGCGGAGCGTCTCGCCGGCGCCGACGTCAGCGTCAGCTCTCTAGCGCGCGGAGTGCCGGTCGGCGGCGAGCTGGACTGGCTGGACGACGGGACGATCGCCCAGGCCATGCGGGCCCGGAGGCCGGCCTGATGCTCAGCGACAGGCGATGCGCCGAGCCGGTCGATCTCCGCGCCGCTTTCCGCTAAGCTGCGACAGCCACACACGAACCTAGAGACCGGAGACCGAACTTGGCCCGCATCACCCTTCGCCAGCTGCTCGACCACGCCGCCGAGCACGGCTATGGCGTGCCCGCCTTCAACATCAACAACATGGAGCAGGGCCTCGCCATCCTGGAGGCCGCCCAGAAGACCGACAGCCCGGTGATCATCCAGGCCAGCCGCGGCGCGCGCCAGTACGCCAACGACCTGATGCTGGCCAAGATGATCGACGCGCTGATCGAAATCCATCCCAACATCCCCATCTGCATGCACCAGGACCACGGCAACGACGAGGCGACCTGCGCCACCGCCATCCAGCACGGCTTCACCAGCGTGATGATGGACGGCTCGCTGGAAGCCGACGCCAAGACCCCGGCGTCCTACGACTACAACGTGGCGGTGACGCGCGACGTCACCCGCATGGCCCACTGGGTCGGCGCGTCGGTGGAGGGCGAGCTGGGCGTGCTCGGATCGCTGGAGACCGGCATGGGCGAGGCCGAGGACGGCCACGGCTTCGAGGGCAAGCTCGACCACTCCCAGCTGCTGACCGACCCGGACCAGGCCGTGGCCTTCGTGCGCGAGACCGAGGTGGACGCCCTGGCCATCGCCATGGGCACATCCCACGGCGCCTACAAGTTCACCCGGAAGCCCGACGGCGAGGTGCTGGCCATGGGCGTGATCGAGGAGATCCACCGCCGCTTGCCCAACACCCACCTGGTCATGCACGGCTCCTCCAGCGTGCCGCAGGACCTGCAGGACGTGATCAACAAGTACGGCGGCCAGATGCCCCAGACCTGGGGCGTGCCGGTGGAGGAGATCCAGCGCGGCATCAAGCACGGCGTGCGCAAGATCAACATCGACACAGACAACCGCATGGCCATGACCGGCGCAATCCGGAAAGTCTTCGCCGAGCACCCCGGCGAGTTCGATCCCCGCAAGTACCTGAAGCCCGCCATGGAGGCGATGCGCAAGGTGGTGGAGGCCCGCTTCCAGGAGTTCGGCACGGCCGGCCACGCTTCGGCGATCCGGCCGGCGCCCCTGTCGGCGATGGCCCGGCGCTACGCGTCCGGCGAACTGTCGCCGAAGTTCGGCTTGAGCAAGCTGGCGGCGGAGTGAGATGGCGACGTACGGCCGAGACCCTGACGCCGCTGGGGTCGCGGACCGTCCCGCCTAGCGACAAGGCCTCCGCTGATCTGCGCCCTGTCGATGTGGTGAACGCCTGGCGTCGGGAGCAGACGGTCTTCTGGCGCTATGCCGCTCCCAGCTACGCCGACGTAGAGGCTGAGCTTCTGCATAACAACCGGGAGTCGGAAAGCTTCTACGTGGTTGACTTCTCAGCTCACGGAGATGTGGAGCTGTTGGACAAGCCAGCCAGTCGTCTTCCTGAAGGGCAGATTAATGTCTATGGCATTCGCGCAGAAGCTTACTTAGGATTCTTCCAGCAGACTGTAAGAAGTTATCACCCTCGCGCGGAGGGACTTCTTGGAATGGAGATGGGCGACGGTCCAGCTCTTAGTGAACATCTACCTTTCTTCGCTTTTCAAAAACCTGCAGAAAACAAGTCCATCCTAATGATTGATATTGATGCAATTGTTCTAAACTTTTACGAGGATGAAGAGAGAGATGATAAATCATACAAAAGTAAGAACTGCAGTGCGATTTTCGTAGGCTCTACGACGGGGTCGGCGCACACGGCGGCGTCCGTCTCCGCTCTGACAGACGACAGGCTAAGAGCCGGCGTGTTCTTTCGCGGCCACGAAAACGTGGACTTCAGACTGCCGTCGATCGTGCAGTGTCTCGACGACGAGGCGGATGGCCTCATGCGCGAACTCGGATTTGGAACAGGTATCGCGACGTGGCGGGAACAACTCGATCACAAGTTTCTCCTTTCGCTAGATGGTAATGGAGCTGCTTGCTCGCGGGTGGCGCGAAGTCTGCGAAGTAATTCTGTGCTGATGAAATATAAACCGCCTAGCCTCCTACATTATTTCAGCAGTCTTCAGCCCTGGATGCATTACATTCCAATCGAACATTTTAACCAGGTTGATCGCATTATCAAGATTGAGATAGCGGAGCCGGACTATTTTGCCGATGTGGCTAACCAAGGACGGATATTTTTTGAACGGTTTTTGGGTCGCGAACCCAGCATGATCTATGCGGCGGGCGTGATCGAGGATTACTTCGCCGCGATCGGCCGCTAAGCGCGCCGGCCTCAGCCCTCAGGCGCACTGGCGGTCGGCCCGCGGTGCGCCCAGCGGCCGCGCGGGCGCACCACCGCGGCGTAGTAGCCAACGGCCAGGAGCACGGTGACCGCCGAGGCCAGCAGCCCCTCGCGCCCGCTATGGTCGAAGAGGTCGGCTGCGGCGACCCACAGGAGGACGGCGAGAGCGACGAGCGGCAGGACGGGTCCGAGCGGCATCCGGAAGGGGCTGGGAGCCATGCGCCGACGCACCACCAGCGCCGCCAGGCACATGCAGACGTAGATGGCCGCGGTGCCGTCGCCGATCAGGATCACCAGAACGTCGAGCTTGACCAAACACCAGAGCGCTCCGGTCGCTCCCAGGACCAGGGTGGCGATCCAGGGCGAGGCGAAGCGGGGATGCAGCGCCGCGAAGGCGCGGTTGAACGCGCGGGGCCACGCCCGGTCGCGTCCGCTGCTGTAGAGCTGGCGGCCGCCCATGAGCGCTGAGGCGATCATGGCGTTGAAGAGGGCGAGCGCCACGCCGGCGCCCATGACCGCCCTGAGCCCGCGTCCGCCTGCCGCCCCGATGAACTGCAGCAGCGGGAAGGGCGCGGCGAACATTTGCGGCAACGAAGGCGCGCCGAGCTCCACCGCCAGCAGCGGCGTGAGCTGGAACAGGGCGGCGAGCCCGAGGGCGGCGAAAACCACCCGCGCGATGCGACGCGGCGCCTCCTCGATCTCCTCGGCGAGGTAGACCACCGATCCATAGCCGTCGAAGGCGTAGATCGCCGCCGCCATGCCCAGACCCACGCCCGCGAGCGACACCGGCCGAAGTCCGCCGCCCGATCCGAGCGCCTCGGGATGCAGGAGCCTTGAGACGGCGCCCGGACCGACGTGGGTCGCGCCGAGCCAGGCGACAGCGGCCAGCGACAGCAGTTCCAGCGTCAGGAAGAGTCCGGTGACCCAGGCGTTGGCGCGGATGTTCAAGATGGCCACCGCCGTGCAGAGCGCCACCAGCGCCACCGCCGTCGGTACGGGAGCCAGCCCCGGCGCCAGCACCTGCAGGTAGGCGGCCGCGCCCAGCGCCGTCATGGCCGGCGCGATGCTGAAGGTCAGGAGGTTGAGGCCCAGCAGCGCAAACCCCCAAGCCGGCCCAAGCACTCGTCCGACAATGGTGTATTCGCCCCCGGCTTCCGGCATGCGGGCGGCGAGTTCGGCGTAGACGTTGGCGATGGGTATCCCCAGCATGGCCGCAGCCGCAAAGCATACGAAGGTCGCTGATCCCGCCTGATGCAGGACCTCGGACCCGACGACGAAGACCCCGATGCTGGGCGAAAGGTTTGAAAGCGTGATCAGCAGCGCCCCGACCGCACCCATGCTGCGGGCGAGGCTCGCCGCCGTCCCTTCGTCCTTGTTCATCTAGGGTGGCGTGTCCCAGCTCATCGGGGCGGCGGGTGGCCGGGTCGTGCGATGCCCGCGTTAGGGCGCTGAGCGTTCATCGCAAGCTCCGTCAGCGTCACGGCATCGAAGCGCATCGCCCCGGCGCTCGCAGGCTCCACGATCGCGAGGCTATCGTCAAACGGCGGGTGGTCCGATGCCGGGTTTTGGTGCTCGCGGCGCTTAGGTCCATACCGCCAGGATGACGCCATCGATCCCGATCGAGGATGCGGCCGACGCTAGGGTGGAGGCTTATCGAGCGCTGCGCGAACGCGACGCGGTCGGCCGCCGGCATGGGTTCATCGCCGAGGGCGCCACGGTGCTGACGCGGGCCATCCAGGCTGGACGCTACCCGCTCCGATCCGTGCTCCTGTCGCAAAAGCAGCACGCCCGCCTGGCCGACCCGCTGAGCGGGCTCGGCCCCGACGTTCCCGTCTATGTCGCCGACCAGCCGGTTCTGGACGCGATCTGCGGCTTCAACCTGCATCGCGGCGTGCTGGCGTTCGGCGCCCAGCCGATCCCCGCCGAGCCGGCGGCGTGGCTTGCCGAGCTGCCGCAAAGCGGCGCCCTGGTCTGCCTGATCGGGATCAACGATGTGGAAAACATGGGCTCCATCTTCCGCAACGCCGCTGCGCTGGGCGCCGCAGGCGTGCTGCTAGACGACCGGTGCTGCGATCCGCTCTACCGGCGCGCCATACGGGTGTCTGCGGGAGCGTGCCTGACGGCGCCGTTCGCCCGCTTGTCGGCGGGGGAGGATATGCTCGCCCTACTGGCTGCGCACGGGTTCAAGCCCCTGGCCTTCACCCCCGGCGGCGCACGCTCGCTCAAGCACGTGCAGCCCTTCGACCGCAACGCCTTGCTGTTCGGCGCAGAGGGGCCGGGTCTTCCCGCCGATCTGCTCGCCGGCGCTTCGACCGTGCGCATCCCCATGGCCGCCGGAGTCGACTCCCTCAACGTCGCCGTCGCCAGCGCCATCGCGCTGCACCACCTGGCCCGCCCCGAGCCCTGAGCTCGTAAGCGGCGGCTCGGGCGATTTCGCTAAGTCATTGATTTAATGGCGC
>CAXTUT010000059.1:0-10907 GCA_964247465.1 uncultured Caulobacteraceae bacterium
CTGGCGGACTCTGACGCGAAACCTTCAGCGAGAGTTTGGCCGCGTTTGCTTAAAATTGGGTGCAGGCTGAACAGGTCAGCGAGACCGGCGGGCGAGGATCAGCTCTGAAACTGCTCGGACAGCACGCGTTCCTCCAGGCTGCGCCCTGCGTCGAACAGCATCACCAGCTCGATGTCATGCGTCTCGCTGATCTCCACGCTCAAGACGTCGCGCACCTCGAAGTTGTCGGCGACCGCGCTGACCGGCCGCTTGTCGGCTTCGAGCACCTCGATGGAGACCTCGGCGGTGTGGGAGAGCAGCGCGCCGCGCCAGCGTCGCGGACGGAAGGCGCTGATCGGCGTCAGCGCCAGCACCTTGGCATCGATGGGGATGATCGGACCATGGGCGGAGAGGTTATAGGCGGTGGAGCCCGCGGGCGTGGCCACCATCACCCCGTCGCAGACCAGTTCCTCCATGCGGGGCTTGCCGTCGATGGCGAGCCTCAGCTTGGCGGTTTGGCGGGTCTGGCGGAGCAGGGACACCTCGTTGATCGCCACCGCCTGGCGGCGCGCGCCGTGCACGTCGAGCGTGGTCATGGACAGGGGATGGATCACCGCGCGCTCACTGGCGGCGATCCGCTCCAGCAGCCCGTCCTCGGCGTAGTCGTTCATCAGGAAGCCGACGGAGCCGCGATTCATGCCGTAGATCGGCCGGTTAGAACTCATGCAGGCGTGCAGCATCTCCAGCATGAAGCCGTCGCCGCCGAGCGCCACCACTACCTGAGCGTCGGAAGGGCCGTGGTCGCCGTAGCGGTCGATCAGCCGCTGGCGCGCCTCCTGCGCTTCGGGTCTATCGCTGGCGACAAAGCTTAGCCGGGTCGCGGCAGGGGACAAGGCGCTCGCCTCTGGAAGGGAAGAACGGGCCGGGCGGCCGGCGGGATCGCGCGCCTAAAAGGCCGCGCCGAAGCGTTTTGTCAAACCGCGTCCAGGCGCTTGCGGAAGGCGCGCGCAGCGGTGTCGCGGTCCAGCAGGGTCGCCGCGCCGGCCAGGCTCGCGCCGTCGGTCTCCAGCCCCGGGCGGCCGCGGTTCAGCGAGCGCACCAGCGTGGCTATGCTGGGGAAGGCGCCGCGGTCCACGCCCACCGACGCACAGGCCAACGACAGCAGGTCCACGGACGGGCCGTCCAAGGCTTTGCGCACCTCGTCGGTGGTGAAGCCGCCGAGCTCGGCCAGCGCGATGGTGAACAGGGTCAGCTTGCCGTCGCGCAGCGCGCGCAGGAGCAGGCCCGGCCGCAGCTGGCGACCCATCTTGAGCTTTTCCACGACCCGCCGGTCCATGGCGGCGCGCTCGTCGGTCTCCAGGCTCACGCCGTCGCCGGGCGCGCCGCGGGCCTCTTCGACGGCTGAGCTCACCGCCGCCTCGAACGCGGGGCCGTCCACCGCGTAGCGCTCGCTGAGCGCCCGGCGCAGCGTCTCTCCCACCCAGGCGTAGAGCATGGCCCCAAGGTCCGGCGTCAGGTCCGGGTGGCGCGCCAGGGGCGCACGCAACGCCGCTATGCGCTGGGAGAAGGCCACCAGCCGCTCCATGGCCAGCGGGCTCACGTCGGCGCTCGTGTTGCCGGCGAGCGCGGTCAGCACCTCGGGCGAGGCCTGGTCCAGGATGGCGTTGACCACCGCAGGCCCGAGGCTCGGGCGCCGGGCGATCTCGATCTGGTGTTCGACAGCAGTTGCGACCAGCAGCCGCACCAGTTCGGCCTCGCCCAGCACGGGGCTGGAGGCCAGAAGCGGGCGGGCCACCTCGATCTCGTCATAGGCCAAATGCAGGACGAGCTCGAGCGGCGCCCAACTCGCCTTGGCGAGCTTCACCGCGAGGCGGGCGCGGATGTCGCGCTCCACCCGGGCGACCAGCCCCATGAAGACGTCGCGAACCACGGTTTCGGACTCCGGCCCGCCGCAGCCCTGCAGCTCGCAGAGATCCGCCAGCGACAGCAGCAGCCGATCCCGGTCCGCAGGCGCAGGCGAGCGCGCCAGCTCCAGCATCAGGTCACGGTAATCGAGGGCGAGCGACGGCAGGAGTGGGACCTTGCGAACGGCGGAGAGAGCCTATGCAGATATGCTAGGCCGCGCGGGTGAAAACGTCCTTAAGGATTTGCGATCATGGAGGGATTTTACCCTCCCGATCCCCGGCCGCTGCTAACGATCTTCAGATAGGCGATCAGGTCGCGCCGGTCCTGGTCGTCGGGGATGCCGTAGAAGCCCATCTTGGTCCCCGGCACGTAGCTGCGCGGGGACTTCAGCCACGGGTCCAGCCGGTCAGCGTCCCAGGTCCAGGTCTTGGCCGACAGGGCGGCGGAATAGCTGTAGCCCGGCACGCTGGCGACCTTGCGCCCGAACACGCCGTAAAGCGGCGGCCCGACGATCGTAGGTCCGCCCTGCGCCACGCTGTGGCACTGGCGGCAGAGATTGAAGTGCAGCGCCCCATTCTGCAGGTCCGCATGGCGGTAGGCGGCCGGCAACTGGTCCAGAAGGACCTGCTGCGCCGCGGTGGGCGGCGGCGAGGGCGCAAGGGGGCCCGGCGACGGCGCGTCGGGCGTCTTTGCGTCTGAACCGGACGGCTCGGCACGATGACACCCGGCCAGAGTGCAAGCCGCCAGTAGGACGGCGATGCGCGAAAGCCCCAAAATCTACACTCCTGTCTAAGCCCCACCCTTGCCAGGACTGAGCCAGATCCGATCGCGACTCGGCGCGCGGGTCCGCCTATATGGCCCGATCTGCTGCGATAAGAGACCGCATGGCGCGCATCCTGATCACTTCGGCCCTGCCCTACATCAACGGGATCAAGCACCTGGGCAATCTGGCCGGCTCCATGCTGCCGGCCGACGCCTACGCGCGGTTCCAGCGCGCCCGCGGCAATGAGGTGCTTTATGTCTGCGCCACGGACGAGCACGGAACCCCGGCCGAGCTCGCCGCCAGCGCTGCGGGCCAGGCCGTGGCGGCTTATTGCGACGAGCAGCACGCGGCGCAAGCGGCGATCAGCGAGGCCTATGGCTTGTCCTTCGACTGGTTCGGTCGGTCCTCCAGCCCGCAGAACCGCGCGCTGACCCAGCATTTCGCCCATGTGCTGGAACAGAACGGCTACATCGAGGAGCGCACCGACCGGATGGTCTATTCGCCGGTCGACGGCCGCTTCCTGCCCGACCGCTATGTGGAGGGGACCTGCCCGGTCTGCGGTTTCGAGCGCGCGCGCGGCGATCAGTGCGACAACTGCGGCAGCCTGCTCGACCCCGTAGCGCTGATCGCGCCCTACTCCACCATCTCCGGCTCTCGCGAGATCGAGGTGCGCGACACCAACCACCTCTACGTGCGTCAGTCCGCGCTGGCGGACGAAATCCGCGCCTGGGTCGACAGCAAGACCGACTGGCCGATGCTGACCCGCTCCATCGCCTACAAGCACCTGGACGAGGGCCTGATCGACCGCGGCATCACGCGCGACCTGAGCTGGGGCGTGCCGGTGGCCCACGAGGGGACGCCGCGCCCTGGCTTCGAGCACAAGGTCTTCTACGTCTGGTTCGACGCGCCGATCGAATACATCGGCGCCACGCGCGAGTGGTCCGACGCCGGTCACGGCGACTGGAAGCGGTGGTGGCGGACCGACGGCGGCGCCGGCGATGTGCGCTACGTCCAATTCATGGGCAAGGACAACGTCGCCTTCCACAGCGTAAACTTCCCGGCCACCCTGCTGGGCTCGGCTGAGCCCTGGAAGACGGTGGACGTGCTGAAGAGCTTCAATTGGCTGAACTGGTACGGCGGCAAGTTCTCGACCTCGCAGGGGCGTGGCGTATTCATGGACCAGGCGCTGGAGCTGCTCCCCGCCGACGCCTGGCGCTGGTATCTGCTGGCCAACTCGCCGGAAGGTTCCGACACCGCCTTCACCTGGGAGCAGTTCGCGACCGCGGTGAACAAGGACCTGGCCGACGTGCTCGGCAACTTCGTCAACCGCATCCTGAAGTTCTGCGAGACCCGCTTCGACGGCGTGACGCCGGAGGGCGGCGAGGACGGGCCGCTGGAAGCCAAGCTCCACGCCGACCTCGCCGTACGGCTTGCGGAACTTACGCAGTGGCTGGAGGCCATAGAGATCCGCAAGTCCGCCCAGGCGCTGCGCGCGATCTGGGTGCTCGGCAACGAGTATCTGGCCGAGGCCGCGCCCTGGACCGCAGTGAAGACCGACCGGGTGCGCGCCGGCGTGGTGGTCCGCACCGCCCTGAACCTCGCCGCCCTGTCCGCAAGGCTGTCGGCGCCCTTCATTCCGTTCAGCGCAGGCGTCATCGCTCACGCCCTGGGTCAGGACGCGCCAGACGGCGGGCCAGACGCCTGGCCCGACGGCGCGCTGGCCGAGGAGCTGGCGCGCGTGACCCCCGGCACGCCGGTGAAGGCGCCCCAGGTGCTGTTCCGCAAGATCGATGACGCCCAGCTCGCCGAGTGGGCGGAGCGGTTTGGAGGGGCCTGAGCCTATGTTTCAACTGTAGACGCACCTGCGCGTCTAAGGTCGGATCGCTTCTGCCTCATCTGGAGCCGGCGAAAGGAAGGAAGCTAGGCAAGCCCCGCGCCATGCCGATCAGCGCAGCGTCAGAACCGAAGTCCCGAACGACCGTAGAGACCCATGCCGTCCTGGAAGGCTGTCATGAAGCCCTTGCAGACGATCGAAATCCAGCCGGCCATGGCCGCCTCCTGTCCGTTTCCTCGCGCGCCGGCTCTTGGAGGCCGATCTCGATGACACACGGAACCACGTAGCCGTTTACCGCGCAAGTCTCTCGATGTTAATTAGACGATAGCGTCCAAAGCATCCTTAGACCCGGTGCAGCCAAGTCGAAAACGAAGATTGGACATGAGCGTCCAGCTTCAGCATTCAGGTGACGCGGTTTAAAGGTCCGCCCAACGCCGCAGCAGATTGTGGTAGACGTTGCTCAGCGGTGTGACGCGCAGCCGTTCCGCTTCGCTCTGCCGTGGCATCTGCTGGATGGCCGTGTCCATGTCGAACAGCAGGCTGCGGTCCGCGTCCGCCCTTACCAGGCTCTGCACCCAGAAGAAGGCGGCCAGGCTCAAGCCACGGGTCACCGGCGTGACGTGATGGACGCTGGCGCCCGGGTAGAGCGCCAGATGGCCGGCGGGCGCTTGACCGACCGCGGACCGAAGGTGTCCCGGATCACCAGCTCCCGCCGTCGTAGGCCTCGGGCGGGGTGAGGAACAGGGTCGCCGACACGTCGGTCCGGATGCGGTGCGCCGTGCCGTCGACGGGACGGATGGCTCCGTCCAGGTTGGCCCATAGTATTCGCCTTCGCCGTAGCGGTTGAACAGCGGCGGCAGGATGCTGTGGGGCAGCGTGGCCGAAACGAAGAGCGGATGGCGCTCGAGCCGGCCCAATACGAGCTGGCCCAGCCGCATGGCGACAGGGTTGGCGAAGTGTAGCTGGGCGCGCTTCACCTCGGTGGACAGGGGACCGGCGGCGCCGCGCCCGTCCATCCAGTCCGCCGCCTCCAGCGGCCTGCCCACGCTCGACTACTTCCTGTCAGTCTTGCTCTTCCCGCGAAAGCCGCGCGGCGATGGTGCGTGAGAGTCAGTCCTGCCGGGCGGCCCGACCCTGCAACAACCAGCGTCGGCAAGACTCGCTCAGCGACAGCCCTTGATGGGCGGTGAAGACGGCGCCATTGACTCGGTGACGGGCGTCGATATGGTCCGGCCTCGCTTTCTACCGGCCCGGCCTGCCCGGACAGCCGGCGATTGGAGTTGCGCCATGGCCAAGCCGGCCTCGATCAAGATCCGCCTGAACTCGTCCGCCGACACCGGCTTCTTCTACGTGACCAAGAAGAACGCCCGCACCAAGACCGAGAAGATGGTGCTGAAGAAGTACGACCCGGTCGTGCGCAAGCACGTCGAGTTCCGCGAAGGCAAGATCAAGTAGCCCGTTAAGGCGAGTTGGCTCGCCTGACGAGGTGATCAGGTGTGCTATCTAGCGCCGCCAAGGCTTGTTTTTGGTACCAAAGGAAGTCGGGACTGAGCCGCCTTCACATCCACCGTCTTCCTCGGGATTGTCGCGAGGATCGAGCGTCAAGCCGCCGGGCGCTTTCGGCGCAGCAGGCGTTCTGCGTATCGCCAGCCTTGATCCTCGGCATAAGCCCGGGGATGGCGGAGGAAGCAGAGCGGAGGTGACAACTCCGCAGATCTTAAATCCTCAGGCTGCGCGGGCGATGACCACGTTGCGGCCCTTGGCCTTGGCCTCGTAGACGGCCTCGTCAGCGCGCTTCAGCAGCGCCTCGGGCGTATCGCCCTCTCCTGTCGTCGCCGCCACGCCGATGGAGATGGTGACCTGCAGCAGGTCCTCCACGTTCGCCACGCGGAACGGCGAGCCCGAGACGTGCAGGCGCAGGCGCTCCGCCACCCGCTCGGCGGCGTCCAGCGGGGTGTCGGGCATGATGACCACGAACTCCTCGCCGCCGGCGCGGCACGGCAGGTCGATGGCGCGGACGTTGGTGGCCAGCCGCACGGCGAACTCGCGCAGCACCTCGTCGCCCACGTCGTGGCCGAAGCTGTCGTTGATGCGCTTGAAGTGGTCGATGTCGACCAGCAGCGCCGCGACCGGATCGCCGCCGCAGGTCGCGCGCCGGACCAGCGCCGAGAGCTGGCCGCTCATGTAACGGCGGTTGTGCAGGCCGGTGAGCGGATCGGTGACCGCCAGCTCCAGCGAATTGTCCAGGTTGTTGCGCAGGAAGTCGGTGTAGCGCTTCTGGCGGATCAGGGTGCGCGCGCGCGCGGACAGCTCCTCAGGATCGATAGGCTTGGCGATCAGGTCGTTGACGCCGATCTCCAGCGCCTTCAGCGCCCGCGCACGCTCGGCCGGATCGAACACCGCCAGGATCGGCACGTGGCGCGTCGCCTCGTCGGAGCGCAGCTGCGCCGCCAGCCGCAAGCCGTCGAACGCCTTGGCGGCGATGTTGACGATCAGAAGGTCGGCGCGCGCGCGTACCGCCAAAAGCGCCCGGTCGGCCTCGGCCTCCATCACGGGCCGGTGCTCCACGGCCAGCTCGTCCAGGATGCGGCGCGCCTGACGCTCCTGGTCGTCGGCGACCACGATGCGGCCGCCCGAGCCCCCGAGCCGGCTCGCCACGCCCTCGATCACCCCGATGCGTCGCCCCGACGCCTCGCGCTGGCGCAGCTCGTCGATGACCAGCTTCAGCCGCGTCAGGCTGCGCACCCGGGCGAACAGGGCCACGTCGTCGATGGGCTTGGTCAGGAAGTCGTCCGCCCCGGCCTTGAGACCTGTGAGCCGGTCCTGGCGGCCGTCGAGCGCTGTGACCAGAACCACCGGGATGTGGCGGGTGTCGGCGTTCGCCTTCAGCCGGCGACAGACCTCGAAACCGTCCATGCCGGGCATCATCACATCGAGCAGGATGATGTCGGGGTGGCGGGTGGCGGCGGCGTCCAGCGCGCTCGGCCCGTCACAGGCGGTGGAGACCTCGTAGTATTCGACGTTCAGCTTGGCTTCCAACAGGCGGACGTTGGCCTCGATGTCGTCCACAACCAGGATGCGCGCGGACATGGCCTATCTCACCCGAGGAAGCGGCGGACGGTTTCGAGGAAGAAGCCGACCGAGATCGGCTTGGAGATGTAGGCTTCGCAGCCGCCCTGGCGGATGCGCTCCTCGTCGCCCTTCATGGCGAAGGCGGTGACTGCAATCACGGGAATGTGCGCCAGCTCCTCGTCCTCCTTCAGCCACTTGGTGACTTCCAGGCCGCTGATCTCGGGCAGCTGGATGTCCATCAGGATCAGGTCGGGCTGGTGCTCGCGGGCCATCGCGAGGGCGCCCAGGCCTTCGCGGGTCTGCAGGGTGGCGTAGCCCTGCGCATCCAGCAGGTCGTGGAAGAGCTTCATGTTCAGCTCGTTGTCCTCGACGATCAGGACCGTCTTGGCTGTCGATGCGCTCACGCCGCCACCTTTGGGACCGGGGTGATCCGCGCCCCTTTGTGTGGCACTGCTATGCCATGCACATCCCTAAGAGCGGGTTAGCCGAACGCAGATGACCGGGGCGCCGACGACGCACGGGCTGAGCACGCCGGGCCATGGAACGCCAGGGCTGTGCCGCGACTGCCTGTGGCGCGGCACAGCCGTTGCGCGGCGCTGCCCGTCGTGCGGATCGCCGCGGCTGGTGCGCCATGGCGAGCTGGAGCGGCTAACCATCGCCCACCTGGACTGCGACGCCTTCTACGCGTCGGTTGAGAAGCGCGACCGGCCCGAGCTGCGGGAGTTGCCGGTGATCGTGGGCGGCGGCGTGCGGGGCGTCGTAACCACCTGCTGCTACATCGCCCGCACCTTCGGGGTGCGTTCGGCCATGCCGATGTTCAAGGCGCGGAAGCTCTGCCCGGACGCGGTGATCGTCCGCCCGGACTTCTCCAAGTACAAGGCGGCCAGCCGCATCATCATGGAGCGCCTGCGCGCGCTGACGCCCCTAGTCCAGCCCCTGTCCCTGGACGAAGCCTGGGTAGACCTCTCCGGCACCGAACGGCTGAATGGCGGCCCGCCCGCTTGGCAGCTCGCCCGCGTGCAGGCCGAGATCGAGGCCGCGACGGGGCTGACCATTTCGGTCGGCCTTGCGCCCAACAAGTTCCTGGCCAAGATCGCGTCGGACCTCGACAAGCCCCGCGGCTTCGCGGTGATCGGCGCGGCGGAGGCGCAAGCCTTCCTGGCGCCCCGCCTGGTCTGCATCCTGCCCGGCGTTGGCCCCGCCTTGGTGAAGAGCCTGGAGACGGCGGGCTTCTTCACCGTGGGCGATCTCGCCCGCGCGTCTGAGAAGTCGCTGGGCCAGCGCTTCGGCGCCAACGGCCTGCGCCTCCACCGTCTCGCCCACGGCCGCGACGCCCGCGCGGTGAACCCGGAGTCGGAGCGCAAGGGCGTGAGCGCGGAGACCACCTTCGACACCGACCTGCGCGAGCTTTCAGCGCTTGAGGACCGCCTCTGGCCCTGCTGCGAGAAGGTCGCCGCCCGCGCCCGCGCCGACGGCTTCGCCGGCCGCGCGGTCGTGCTCAAGCTCCGCACCGCCGACTTCCGGAGGCTGACCCGGAGCCGCACCTTGGCCGCGCCTACCCAGACGGCGCGCACCCTGTTCGCCGTGGCTCGGGAGATGCTGGCGGCGGAGGTGGGGGCGAGAGCCTACCGGCTGATCGGCGTGGGGCTGGGGGAGCTGGCGGAGGTGGAGACCACCGCCGTCGACCTCTTCGGCGGCGACGCAGAGGCGCGGGCGCGCACGACGGAAACGGCGGTGGACGCGCTGAGGGGGCGCTTTGGGGCCGGGGCGGTCGTCAGCGGCCGGGCGCTGCGGCGAGGATCATGAGCCAGGAAGCTAGCTCTTGGACTGGCTGTGGACGGTGGGCGACGGACGCAGCGGGATCACCTCCGACTCTCAGGCAGCTTGCATACATTTGGCTGATCCTGAGCTGTCATTTGACCTGCGCGACCTGTGGCCCATCCACCATGGCTGCCCGAGGCTTGAAGCCGACCGTGCCGTGCGCCGGGTCGTAGAGGACGGAAAAGGCGAAGTAGGGCGTCAGGCCGAAGTAGAGTTCGGTCGCCACGGCACCGCGCCGTTGGGTGAAGGTCAGGCGAGAAGCGTGTTCTCGCCGCCCGATGACCAGGCTTTCGGCTACGCGCACCCGATCTCCCGCGTCGGCGAAGAAGAGGACCGCGGGCGTCTCGTTCGGCCAGGGCGTTGAGGAGATGGAGGACTGCACCACCTCGAGGCCCGGCGCGCCGCTATCCAGCAGGGCCGCCCCGCAGAACGTCTTCTGGTCGGACGTTCGCATCAGACATCCCCGGATCGCGTCGTGCAGGCCGCCCTCCTCGGACGCGAAGGCGGCCAGTACGGGCAGGGTCACATAGCCTGAGACCTCATCATCCGTCGGATTGAGGATGATGCGCCCAAGTCCCGGCTCGCCAGGCCGCGGCAGCTCGATGATCCAGCGCCGCGCTCCGATCCCTTTGAACAGGCTGGCGGCGGGCGCATCGCCCATGTTGACGCCTAGGATGGCCTTGAAGCCCTCGCCCGGTAGCCCGTTTCCCTGAACGCCGTACTGGGACAGCGGGATGGATGCGGCCGCACAGTGCGGTTGCTCGGAGGAGCAGCCGACTCGGCGGACCAGCTGCACCGTCGTGGCGCCGCTGAGCTGACCAACGCTCACCACCGCGCGGCCGATCTCGCCGTCGAGCTTGGCGCCGGCTCCGTAGCTGTAGCTGTCGTGGCGCGACGTGGCCTGGGCGTCAGCGTCCTTCAGAACGCCGGGCAAGATGCGCAGGCCAGAGGAGCCGGTGTCCAGGCCAGCCTCGAGTTCTGTGCCGCCGATCCGGATGGGGACGCCATAGCGTCGCGTTCCGTCACTGAGCACGACCTCGCGGATGGGGACCTCGGCCCTGGGAGAGGGAAGCGCCGGTTGGGCTTGGACAGGATTTACGGCCGCAAGGCCGAAGATGGCGACCTGGAAGAGACTGCTCGCCCGAGATCGCTTCGCCACCAGCCTTCTCCCGATCTTCTTGCTTCAAGACTGGAGGCCGACTGTAGGCTGTGGAAGTGGGCTCCTCCAGTCTGGAAACGCCTCCCGCAGCAGCGCCAGGTGTACCGCTGATCTCCCGAACGGACAGGCTCAGCTTGGGTGACGCGAGAGCCGGCGCAGGGTCGTTCTTCCGCATTGGAGTTGCGCCCGTAAGCGGACATGGCGTTGGGCCATCGCGCCTTGGGCGCCGCGAGCAGGGCGGCATGCCCCGCCGTCAGACTGTGCGCACCCGCCCGATTCTGCCCGGGCGGCGACTCGCCTACATATACGCCATGCCCAAGCCAGCGCGGACCACCCCCGCCCCTCTCGACCTGTTTGGCGACCCGGCCCTCGCC
>CAXTUT010000060.1:0-10891 GCA_964247465.1 uncultured Caulobacteraceae bacterium
CATCGAGCAGGTGGGCGAGCGGCTGCGCGCCATGATGCCCTGGATCGGCAAGGGCAAGCTGGTCGACCGCGCCCGCAACTGACGCGCGGCCGGCTCACGCAGGCTCGTCGCCTCAGAAGACCCGCTTTGCAGATGCTCCCCTTGTGGGGGAGCTGTCGGCGAAGCCGACTGTGGGGGCTCCAGCTTGACGCCGCTGCGCCGGCCCCCTCCCCCGAGAGGGCAGGAGGGGCCGGGGTTCAAGAAGCCGCATCGCTCAGGCGGCGGCTAGGCCAAGCGAGCGGCGGCGAAGCGTGCGCTCCGCCGCCGCTCGTGGATCAGCCCTGAGAAGCCTTGGCGAAGGTCTCGCCGGCCTTGGACCAGTTCACCACGTTCCACCAGGCCTTGAGGTAGTCGGGCCGGCGGTTGTTGTAGGTGATGTAGTAGGCGTGCTCCCACACGTCGTTGCCCAGCACGGGGGCGCCCTTGACCTTGGCGTCGTCCATCAGCGGGTTGTCCTGGTTGGGGGTGGAGCAGATGGTTAGCTCGCCGCCCGGCGTCGCCACCAGCCAGGCCCAGCCGGAGCCGAACTGGTTGGCGCCGGCGGTGTTGAACTTTTCCTTCATGGCGTCCAGCGAGCCGAACGCGCCGTCGATGGCCGACTTCAGCTCGCCCGTGGGCTCCGAGCCGCCGCCCGGCGTCATGATCTCCCAGAAGAAGCTGTGGTTCCAGTGGCCGCCGCCGTTGTTGCGAACGACCGGCGGCAGCGAAGACACCTGCTCCAGGATCTGCTCGATCGTCTTGCCCTGGAGCGACGCCGTCTCGGCGACGGCGCCGTTCAGCTTGTCCACATAGGCTTGGTGGTGCTTGTCGTGGTGCAGCTTCATCGTCTGCTCGTCGATGGTGGGCTGCAGGGCGTCGTAGCCGTAAGCGAGCGGCGGGACTTCGAAGGCCATGGGTCTCTTCCGATCTGGGCGGCCGCGCCACGCGGCCTGGTCTCTTAGCCCCTTTGCGGCGGGCGCGGTTCCGTCGTCCTGCCGACCGGCGCGTCGGCGACCGGGCCCGTCTTGACCCTCAGACTGATCTCGGGCCTCAGCCGGCCGGCGTCGTCAGGCCCCGATGCTCCAGCAGCGGCCCGATGTCCGGGTCGCGGCCGTAAAAGGCGCGAAACATCGGGCCGTAGTCCTGGGTGTGCCCGCGCGAGAGGATCAGGTCGCGGAAGCGCTGGCCGTTGGCCCGGGTCAGCCCTCCGTGCGCGGTGAACCAGGCGAAGGCGTCGTCGTCCAGCATCTCGGTCCACAGATAGGCGTAATAGCCCGCCGCATAGCCGCCGGCCCAGATGTGGGAGAAATAGCTGGAGCGATAGCGCGGCGGAACGTCTGGGAAATCGGTCCCGGTCCGCTTGAGCGCGGCCGTCTCGAAGGCGTCCACGTCCTGCCTCGGCGAGCCAGGCGCCTGAGAATGCCATTGGATGTCGAGCTCGGCCGCCGCGAGCAGCTCGCCGAGCTTGTAGCCCTGGTCGAAGGTCTGCGCCTTCCTGATCTTGTCCACCAGCGCCTGGGGCATGGGCGCGCCGGTCTGGTAGTTGCGGGCGTAATGGGCGAGCACCTTGGGGTCGAGCGCCCAGTGCTCGTTGAACTGCGAGGGGAACTCCACGAAGTCGCGCGCCACGTTGGTCCCCGACAGGGTGGGATAGACCTCGTCGGCGAACAGGCCGTGCAGGGCGTGGCCGAACTCGTGGAACATGGTGGTCACGTCCTCGAAGCTGATCAGCGCAGGCTGGCCGGCGGCGGGCTTGGTGAAGTTGGCCACGTTGTAGACGACCGGCTTGGTCCCGATCAGCTTGGACTGGCCGACGAACTCCGACATCCAGGCGCCGCCCGCCTTGTTGTCGCGCTTGAAGTAGTCGAAATACATCAGCCCGAGGAGCGAGCCGTCCTGGTCGTGCACCTCGTAGACCATGACGTCGGGCTGATAGGTCGGCAGGTCGGTGCGGCGCTTGAAGGTGACGCCGTAGAGCTGGTTCGCGGCGTAGAAGACGCCGTCGGTCAGCACCGTGTCGAGCTTGAAGTAAGGCCTGATCTGGGTCTCATCCAGATCATAGCGCGCCTTGCGCACCTGCTCGGCGTAGTGGTCCCAGTCCCAGGGCTGCAGCGGGAAGCCGCCGCCGTCCTTGCCGATCACCGCCTGGATGTCGGCCGCCTCCACCGCCGCCTTGGCGCGGGTGGGGCCGACGAGCTGGCGCAGGAACGCGTCCACCGTGGCGGGCGTGCGCGCCATCTGGTTCTCCAGCACGTAGCCGGCGTAGTTCGGATAGCCGAGCAGCCCCGCCTTCTCCGCCCGCAGCTGGGCGATCTCGGACAGGGTGGCGCGGGTGTCGTCGGCGTCGCCGTGCTCGGCGCGGGTCCAGGCGTGGTCGAACAGCGCGTGGCGCGTCTGCCGGTCGTCGAGCGACTGCAGCGCGGGCTGCTGGGTGGTGTTCTGCAGCGGCAGGAGCCACTGGCCGGCCAGCCTACGGGCCTTGGCGTCCTCTGCGGCGGCGGCCAGCTGCGGCTCGCTCAGTCCGGCGAGGGCGGCTCTGTCGGGCTCCGCCAGGGCGCCGGCCTTGGTGGCGGCGAGCAGCTTCTGCTCGAAGGCGGTGGAGAGCGACGACAGCCGCTGGTTCACCGCGCGCAGCCGCACCTGGTCGGCGGCCGACAGCACGGCGCCGGAATGGACGAACTCGTCGTAGACCACCGTGGTCAGCTGGCGGGCTTCGGGCTGGGTGAGCTGGTCGCGCCTGCGCCAAACCGCCTGCACCCGGGCGAAGAGCTTGGGATCGAGATAGATGGCGTCGTGGTGGGCGGCCATGCGGGGGCTTTCGGCCTTCTGCACCGCCTGCAGCGTGTCGTTGGTGTTGGCCTGGGCCAGGGCCGAGAACACCCGGTCGGCGCGCTTCAGCGCCTGGCCGGCGCGCTCCATGGCCACGATGGTGTTCTCGAAGGTCGGCGGCGCAGGATCGGCGGCGATGCGCTGCATCTGCGACAGCTCCTCGGCCATGCCGGCCTCGAGGGCGGGCTGGAAGTCGGCGTCGGAGATGCGGTCGAACTGCGGCGCCTGCAGGAACAGCGGGCTCGGCTTGGCGAAGACCTGGCCGGCCCCGCCCGGCTGAGCGAGCGCCAGACCCGCATGCGTCAGGGCGAAGGCGATCGAGGCCACGCCGGCCGCGGCGAAACGCTTGGAAGCTGCAGACGGCATGTGGGCTCGCGGAGGTCGGGCGGGAAAAGACGCCCTCTCCTGTTAGCCAGCCCGCCGGCTCGCCACAAGGATCAGCCTTCCGGCGCGCCCTCGGCTGCACGGCGCAGCGTCTGAGGGCGCCCCGCTGGATGCGCCGCCGTAGGGTCCACATAGGTAAAAACGCCGTCGGGGGATGCGCCGGGCGACATCGTCCACCACGTGAATGCCTTGGCCATGACCATGCGGGAGGTCGCCATGCGCTTCACCATCAACGATCGGACCGTGGAGGTGGACGTCGATGTCCGCACCTCCCTGCTGGACCTGCTGCGCGAGCATGTAGGTCTCACCGGGACCAAGCAGGGCTGCAACCAGGGCGCCTGCGGCGCCTGCACCGTGCTGGTGGACGGCGAGCGGATCAACAGCTGCCTGGCGCTGGCGGTCCAGTACGAGGGCCGCGCCGTCACCACCATCGAGGGGCTGGGCGCGCCCGGCGCGCTCCACCCGCTGCAGCAGGCCTTCGTGCAGTACGACGGTTTCCAGTGCGGCTACTGCACGCCGGGCCAGATCTGCTCGGCGGTCGGCATGGCGGCGGAACTGGAGCGTGGCGTGCCGAGCTTCGTCACCGCGGACCTTAACGGGGAGACGATCGCGCTCACCCACGACGAGGTTCGCGAGCGGATGAGCGGCAACCTGTGCCGCTGCGGCGCCTACAACGGCATCGTCGAGGCGATCCTGGACACCTTCACCAACGCCGCCGAGGCGGATGCGCGCGAGGCCGCCTGATGACGCCGTTCACCTACGAACGCGCCACCGACGCCGAGGCGGCGCTGGCGCTGGGCGCGCGCGAAGGCGCCCGATACCTCGGCGGCGGGACCAACCTGGTCGACCTGATGCGCGAGACCATCGAGCGTCCCGCCGTGCTGGTGGACGTGTCGGGCCTGTCCCGCGGGATCGAGGCGACGGCGGACGGCGGACTGCGGATCGGCGCGGGCGTCAGCAACACCGCGGTGGCGGCCGACCGGCGCGTGCGCGAGCGCTATCCCATGCTCGCCCAGGCGATCCTGGCCGGCGCCTCGGCCCAGATCCGCAACATGGCGACGGTGGGCGGCAACCTGCTGCAGCGCACCCGCTGCACCTACTTCTATGACGACGCGGCGCACTGCAACAAGCGCGCGCCGGGCGAGGGCTGCGACGCCGTCGATGGCTTCAACCGCATCCATGCGATCCTGGGCGCCTCGCCCGCCTGCGTGGCGACCCATCCGTCCGACATGTGCGTGGCCCTGGCGGCGCTGGATGCGGTGGTCACGGTGGAAGGCGCCGGCGGCGCGCGCGACGTCGCGCTGACGCAGTTCCACCGCCTTCCCGGCGACACGCCGCAGGTGGAGACGCACCTGCGCCCCGGCGAGCTGATCACCGCGGTGACGCTGCCGCCGAACCGGGTCGCCGCACGCTCGACCTATCGTAAGGTGCGCGACCGGGCGAGCTACGCCTTCGCCCTGGTCTCGGTCGCCGCCGCCCTGGAGGTGGAGGACGGCCTCGTCAAGGACGTGCGGATCGCGCTCGGGGGCGTCGCCCACAAGCCCTGGCGCGCCGCCGGCGCGGAAGCCGTCCTGAAGGGCGCGCCCGCCTCCGAGGCGAACTTCGCCGACGCGGCGCACGCCGAGCTCGCCGCGGCCAAGGGCCTTCGCGACAACGCGTTCAAGATCGAGCTGGCCCGTCGCCTGATAACCGACACGCTGACCAAGCTGGCCGCAACGCCGGAGACCGCGCGATGAGCTTTATCCAGGACGCCATGCAGACGGTGATGAAGAAGGCCGTCGCGCTCGCGCCCGACCGCTTCATCCCCGGCGGCAAGCCCGACCCGCTGATCCGCCACAAGCACGGGCTGATCGGCGCGTCCGTCTCGCGCATCGACGGCCCGTTGAAGGTGGCCGGCCAGGCGCGCTTCGCCGCCGAGTTCGCCATGGAGGGGATGACCTACGCCGCGCTGAAATACTCCACCATCGCCAAAGGGCGCATCGCGGAGATCGACACCGCTGAGGCGCAGGCCGCGCCCGGCGTGGTGCTGGTGATGACCCACCGCAACGCCCCGCGGCTCAAGCCGACGCCGCCCTTCGGCTCCAACGCCAAGGCCGCAGGCGGCGACGACGTGCCGGTGATGCAGGACGACCGCATCCACTGGAACGGCCAGCCGGTCGCCGTCGTGCTGGCGGACACGCAGGAACAGGCGGACCACGCCCAGTCGCTGATCCGCGTCACCTACGAGGCCGAGCACGCCGTCACCTCGCTGGCGGAAGCCAAGGCGAACGGCAGCAAGCCCGGCGTGTTCCAGGGCGAGCCCCTGAAGCTTGAGATCCACGACGCCGAGGCCATGCTGGCGGCCGCCCCGCACACGGTCGACGTGACCTACACGACGCCGCGCCACAACCACAATCCGATCGAGCTGCACGCCGCCACCCTCGCCTGGGACGGCGAGGCGCTGCGGGTCCACGACGCCACCCAAGCCGTCTCGCACGCGGCCTGGACGCTGTCCCAGGTGTTCGACCTCAAGGAGGAGCAGGTCCACGTCACCTCGCCCTTCGTAGGCGGCGGGTTCGGCAGCAAGACGCTGTGGCAGCACCAGATCATCGCCGCCGCGGCGGCGAAGCTGGCCGGGCGGCCCGTGCGCATCACCGTGTCGCGCGAAGGCGTGTTCCGCATCGTGGGCGGGCGCACCGTCACCGAGCAGCGGGTGGCCATCGGCGCGCAGCCGGACGGGGCGTTCGACGCCATCATCCACACCGGCGCGGTGGCGATGACCTCGCACAACAACATGCCGGAGCCCTTCATCCTGCCGGCCCGCAGCGCCTATGCGGCCAAGAGCTTCAAGCTGGACGTGGAGACGACCCAGCTCGACATGGTCGCCAACACCTTCATGCGCGCGCCGGGCGAGGCGGTGGGCAGCTTCGGCCTGGAGTGCGCCGTCGACGAGCTGGCCCACGCCATGGGCATGGACCCCATCGCGCTGCGCCTGCGCAACGAGCCGGAGAAGGACCCCACCACCGGCCTGCCCTTCTCCCAGCGCGGTAGCGAGGACGCCTGGCGCATGGGGGCCGAGCGTTTCGGCTGGACTCGTCGCAGCGCGCAGCCCGGCGCCCGACGCGAGGGCGACTGGCTGATCGGGCTGGGCTGCGCGACGGCGACCTATCCCTACTACCGCATGCCCGGAGGCGCGGCGCGGATCACCCTGACCCGCGACGGCCGCGCCAAGGTCTCCATCGCCGCGCACGAGATGGGCATGGGCACGGCCACCGCCCATAGCCAGGTGGCGGCCGAGAGGCTCGGTCTGCCGCTCGACCGGCTGGAGTTCGCCTACGGCGACAGCACCCTGCCGGGGACGGTGCTGGCCGGCGGCTCCCAGCAGACGGCCTCCATAGGCGCGGGCGTGATCGCCGCCCACCGCGCCCTGGTGACCGAGCTGCTGAAACTCGCCGGCAACGACTCGCCTCTGGCGGGCCTAAAGCCGGAGGAGGTCGGCGGCCTGGACGGCGGGCTGTGCAAGCTGGACGAGCCGGAGCGCTGCGAGAGCTACGCCTCCATCCTGGCCCGCGCCCAGCGCGAGGACGTCACTGTGGAGGCCGAGGCGCCGCCGCCGCTGGAGCTGCAACACTGGTCCATGCACTCCCACGGCGCGATGTTCTGCGAGGTGCGGGTCGATGCGGTTACCGGCGAGGTCCGGGTCAGCCGGTTCCTGGGCGCCTTCGATTGCGGCGTCATCCTGAACGCCAAGACCGCCGCGAGCCAGTTCCGCGGCGGCATCATCATGGGCCTGGGCCTGGCGTTGATGGAGGACACGCTGTTCGACGAGCGGACGGGGCGGATCATGAACCCGTCCCTGGCCGAGTACCACGTGCCCGTGCACATGGACGTGCCGCAGATCGAGGTGATGTGGACCGACGAACCCGATCCGCACGCCCCGATGGGCGCTCGCGGCATCGGCGAGATCGGCATCACAGGCGTCGGCGCCGCGGTGGCCAACGCCGTCTTCAACGCCACCGGCAAGCGCGTCCGCGACCTGCCGATCACCCTCGACAAGGTGATGTAAGGCTGGCCGTTCGGCGCCGCCGCAGGACGCCGCCGCCAAGATGCGCACGTTGGCCTGAGGAGACGACCGAGGCGATCCGACGGCCTTGCGCCCTTCGCCGCGCAAGGGAGCGGGACAGACGCCTTCGCGAGGTCTGGACGAACCCGCGCTTTCGCGCTCTTTGAGCGCCGGAGGATGTTCTCTCCGCGTAGTCATACACAGCTACGGGCGCCTCCTCTCACGTGCGGACAAGCATCGCGACCTTGCCGGCAGGCGTCATGCGCGCCGGATCGCGGGCGCGGGGATGAGCGACGCGCTCACCGCGCACGTGTATGGGGCCGTCAGGCTGTCGACCGCCCGCGGCGTGGTGGACATTCCTCGCGGCCTCCAGGCGATCACGGCCTTTCTCCTGCTCAACCCGTCGCACCCGCACCGCCGCGATCTTCTGGCGACGCGGTTCTGGGGCGATCGTGACGAACAGCACGCCCGACGCTGCTTGAACACGGCGCTCTGGAGGCTGCGCGATTTCGTCGAACCCCAGGGCGTCAGCCGCGGCGCCCACCTCGTCGCCGACATCAACAGGATCGCGCTCCTGACCGGCGCTCAGCTTCAGGTCGACGCCATGCTCATGGACGCCGCCTACGTCCTGAGCCAGCGCCACTCTCCGCGCGACGCGGACCCCGCCATGGTCGCCATGCTCGAACAGGCGGTCCTGCTCTGCGCCGGTTCGCCGCTGGATGGGGTGGAAGGCGACTGGACGAGCAGCTTTCGCGAACAACTGTCTCGTCAGCAGGCCTACGTCACCCGTTACCTGATGACCTGCCGGCGTGAACGGAAGGACTTCGAAGGCGCGCTCGGACTGGGGCGGCGTCTGCTGGAGGCGGACCCCTACCGGGAGGACATCCATAGAGACGTCATGGGCCTGCTGCTCGCCTGCGACGACCGCGCCGGCGCGCTGCGGCAGTTCGAGCAGTGCAAAACGCTGCTGGCCGAAGACCTGGGCGTAGAGCCGTCTCCCGAGACGACGGCGCTCTATCACAGCGCTGTAGGACGCCCTGCCGGCGTCTCCTGGCCGCTGGCGCAGATCGAGCGCGCGCCTTCGTCACGCGCCGAACCCCGGCGGCGCATCGAGCGGCATCTGCGGCTGGCCCATGCGAGCGCGCAGCGCGCCGCCTTTCATATCGAGCAGGCGCGCCGGCTCGAGCAGGACCTGGCGCCCGACGACGGCTGAAGGCGCACCGCCCGCCATTTTTTTTCGCCTCATTCGCCCTTGGCCCGCGTCGGTGATGGGCTCGTGACGGCGCGGTGACCGTCAGCTGACGGCCTGGGTCCACTCATTCCTCCGCAGCGGGGGACGGCGCGATGTCGAAGACGGGCGGAGAGGGGCGGCGGTGAGCGGCTATCTCGCCCTGTCCGCCGCAGGAGACGCGCTGCGGCAGGTGCTGTGGTCGGCGTTCGAGACCGATGGCCGCATCTTGCGCCACGTCGCATCGCCCGAACAGATCGTATCGACCAGTCCCGCCCAAGCCGACGCCGACAGCCGGCTCTCGGTCTGGCTCTACCACATCCGCCAGGACGCGCTCCTGCGCAACACCCTGGACTTTCGCGCCGAAGGCCGCGGCGCCCCGCCGGTACCGCTGCTGCTCCACTACCTGGTCACGCCCTTGGCGCCGAACGGCGACGCGGACCTGATGCTGCTCGGCAAGGTCTTGCAGGTCTTCAACGACACCCCGGTCATCAGCCTCTTCAGCCCGCTGGACGACATCAGCGAGGAGCTCCGCATCGGGCTGGAGACCATGGAGCAGGGCGAGGTCAGTCGCATCTGGGAGGCCATGCAGGGAGCCTACCGGCTTTCGGTCAGCTTCCAGGTCAAGGTTGCCCGCATCGACTCGGCGAAGGCCGCCCCGACCGCCCCGGTGATCAGCCGGTTCGGCGCTCGACAGGCCCAGGCGGCGTCCGCATGATGCAGCGCCTCGATCTGCCTCTCGGCGAAGCGCCGGCGCTGATCCTGCGCCCCATCGACACCTTCGCTCGACGGCTCGCCACCAGGACCGGCTCGGCGGCGCCTGCGGGTCGGCTCGCCGTCCGGGTCGAGGGGATTTGGCCGAAGGGCGCCGCGGCGCCGCATCCCATAGATCCTCCGCTCAGGCCGACCATCCACACCACCTCGGCAGGCCTGCAGGTGATGTTCAACGAGGCGGTCGGGGCCGACGGCGTGCGGCGACGGCCCGCACTCCAAGTGGGCTGCTACGAACTCGCGGTCGAGAGCGACTTCTACCAGACCGCCCGGCTTTCCAGGGTGACGCTGCCCGGGGAGGCGGCGCCCATCGACGTCCCTCTCGCGCCGTCTTGCGCCTACCCTTTCCCGACCGGTCGCCCCGTCGACCCGTCCCGCAGCTTCAGCCTTCTCAGCGGCGTGGCCCTGCATCCGGACGGGCGCGGGATGGAGGGCGCGATCGTGCGCTGCGCAGCCGAAGACCTCGCCTACGCCACCGATGCGAGCGGCTCCTGGGTGATCGTATTCGCCCCCGGCTGGCGAGGCGAGGCTCGCCTGACGCTGGAGCGGCCTGGCCGCGCCCCAGAGGCTCTGCGCCCCGTCGCCATGGAGCCCGGAGCGCGCACGACCTTGAGGGCGCCGCGGCTGCGCGGCCAGGTCCTGACCAGCGAAGGCTACCCGGCCCCGGGGGCTTGGGTGGCGCTGGCCGGCGAGGAGGACGCCGGCGTGAGCGCCGACCGCGCCGGACGCTTCACCCTCGCCTTTCCCGCCGGGTCGGCCCAGGCGCACGCCGTCGTGCTCGCCCGGGGCGCGGACGCAACGGCGGCGCGCAAGCGGGCGTCCCTGCCCCAGCCCGCGGGCGAGGCGCTGATCCTGACACTCACACCGAAGCCCGCCAGCCCGTGAGCGCGACATGCCCGAATACTTGACGCCCGGCGTCTTCATCGAAGAAATTCCCGCAGGGCCTGTGCCCATAGAGGGCGTGAGCACCAGCACGGCTGGTTTCGTCGGACGAACGGAACGTGGCCCGCTGTCTCCTCGCCTGGTGACCAGTTGGCTCGACTATACGCGCCTCTACGGCTCCTTCCTGGAGCCCAGGCCGGGAGGCTACCTGGCGTGGGGTCTGCAGGGTTTCTTCGCCAATGGCGGCAAGCGGGCCTTCGTGGCCCGGGTTCGCCAGCCGGGCGCCGCCACAGCCGCCCTCGATCTCACCCGAGCCGTCGACGCCGCCGGCGCGCCGCTGAGCGTGCTGACCGCTGAAGCCCTGGGTCCGGGGGCCTGGGGCGACAACGTGGTCCTGAGTCTGGGTCGCGGCAGCCTTGCCGATCCGAAGCTGAGCACGCTGGACGAGCTCGATCTGTTCAGCCTGCGCATCTTCTACTACGCCAACGCGGTTCCTGAGCGCCTGGTGGACCCGGGCGACCCCTCCAGTGCGGTGAACCCCGCCTATGCGGCGCCGGCCGCATCCGAGGCGTTCGATAACCTCTCGCTGGATCCGACCAGCCCGGACTTCATCCTGGCCAGGATCAACGCCGCCTCCAGCCTGATCCAGATGAAGCTCAGCTCAGTGGCCGGCGCGACAGCGGCCCTAGGCGCCTTCGATCCGGCCGCCTTCGGCGCCGCCTCGCCGGCCACTGAGC